>JAIUYC010000619.1 GCA_020216575.1 Coleofasciculus sp. S288
TATTAAAGACTCATCGTTGAGGCTCAAGGACTCGTTCACGAGTATCAAAGACTCGTCATCGAGAATTAAAGACTCATGCACGAGTATTAAAGACTCATCGTTGAGGCTCAAGGACTCGTTCACGAGTATCAAAGACTCGTCATCGAGAATTAAAGACTCGTTGTTGAGGCTCAAGGACTCATGCACGAGTATCAAAGACTCGTCATCGAGAATTAAAGACTCTTTCGGGAGTATCAAAGACTCGCCGTTGAGGATTGAGGACTGGTGAGGAAAGGAACCCCTGCGAATACAGAGTGATTGAGAATCGGGATGCGATCTACGCTTTGCTGCTTACGCACCATGCTAGCCTGCGGCAACGGCTTCGCTGAACGCAAACGCAGCAGCGCTTCGCTATCGCAAAAGCTGTCTCCAAGACAATCCCACTCCCCCCAAATAATTTTAGCGATGCCCTTAATACTCAAGCTAGACGCCCATGAATTTGCATTCACAACAAAAGATGAAAATCCCCCTTCCCTTTTCCCTACCACCTACCACCTATTTTCAAGACAGTATCTACAGAAAATTTCTATCCCTTGTAGGAGGTATACTCCTGCGCTGAAGCAATAGTTTTAAGACAACCAAACTTGGAGATTGTAGCAGGCATTCCAACCCCTGCAACTTCAAGAACTTATACCTCTAGAGGACTGATTTATGAAAAAGTCTCCCAGTAATATCATACTTATGGTTGCATTTGGCATTGCCGCGATCATAGGTATTTACATCTTTGGTGCACTAGTCCTTAAAATCCGTAGAGAGGCTGACTCAGATATCAATGACGCTTGGAGAATTAACCCGAATGAGTATATCGCACAAGGCTCAACTCTAAAAAGCGATCGCCTTATATCAATTCTTTAAAATGCTGCTACATACACATCAATCTCCGTGTCCCCGTGTCTCCCTGTCTCCGTGTCAATCATCTGTAGCAAACATTTAGGTAATCGATATTACTCCGTTTTTACAGTAGCCTCCCTAAAATTGGAACCCCAGTAGATTCCAGTAAAGCAGAAATGGGATAAAGGCTAGGGCAGTGAGTGTAATTAAAGAGTAGTGCAAGCACTCTATTACTGACCCATAGTTGTTCTTCCAAACCAGTACGGTAAACGTTGGTAATGCCAAAGTCATGCCCGTAGTGACGGCTGGAATGCACAGCAAGGCGATGAGGATGGCAGGTACACCATACAAAAGATTCCAAATCCCAATCAGCCAAACTGCCAAAGGAAAACCAATCAAGAACACCAAATTCAGAGTACCAACTAGGCCAGCTACTAACCAAGCGAGTTGAATAAACCTCCTCTTCTGAGAACGCTGTTTGTAAACCAGCCAAGCAATTCCCGCTGACAGGAACAACACTGCATAAAATCCAACCAAACCTAACTGAAAGGGGATGGTTTCATACCAGGCTATCTTCTCAAATGCGCCAATTCTGGGAGCAATGGGATGATATAGGTAACGAATATAACCATTCCTGTCCTCTTCAAAAGCGGCGTAAGCATCATCGTCAAGTCGTTGGAATAATAGTGGTTCTACAGGCATTAAGTGTTTCTGTACAGGATTTCCAGCAAAGAAGAAATCAGACGTTTTAACAATCAATGAATTCTTGCCATCCAGCTTGACTTGGAGATGTCTGGCCAATCCACCGATACTCGCAAGAGTGCCACGCGGATATTCGATATCGCGGTAAGTGCCAGTGAAACGCTTGGCTTGTTCTGCAAAATTAGCAAGTGGTTTGGGAAGCGTAGGTTTCTCTTCCAGGGGATAGTAGTGGTCAAAAAACTGAGTAATCAGATTGGTGTAGATCAGATTAAAACTATTAGTAGCAACAAAAAGCCCAACATTCTGGTCAGGGAGTAGGAGCAACGAGCAGGAATACCCGCGCAAGCCGCCAAAGTGTCCAATTGCCCGGATGTTATTTTCAAAAAGTTCATGAAAGCCGTAGGCAGTACCCGGTAATTTGGGATGGTGAGTGAAGTGTTGCTGATGCATCAACTGCGCCGTCTTTTCCTCAAGAATGCGCGAGTTTTTGTAGCGACCGTTCTGCAAATGGGCAATCATAAAGTGAGCCATATCTGTGGCAGTCGCACTCATTGAGGCAGCCGGAGCAATGTTGAGATGCAGGAACGGTAGGGTATGGAATTGACCATCTTTATACTCATAGCTCACGGCTAGATCCGATGCCAGAGAGGGCGGCAATGGCTGGCGGAAAGTGCTGTGCCGCATATCCAACGGTTGCAGGAGGTTTTCGTCCATGTATTGCATGAAGGGTTTCCCGGAGAGAACCTCTACCAAGTAACCTGCTAGGGTAATCCCTAAATTGGAATAGCTGTAAAATTCACCCGGTCGCTCTACAATCGGGGGCATATGGTTGGGGATGAACTCTTCTAACGGCATCATCTCTAATGCTGTTCGAGCTGCAATTCCGAACAACTGCTGGCTGCTACCATCTGTTTGAGTCAGGAGATGGGCAGTTGTAATCGGTTCTGGATACGGGTTCTCAATTTGGAAGCGCTTGAGGTACTGGTTAACATCTTTATGCAAGTCAAGCAATCCTCGCTCGGATAGCTGCATGACTGCCGTACTGGTGAACAGTTTGGAGAGGGAAGCGACACGAAAGAGAGTTTTATCCGGGACAACAGGTGTTTTCTTGTCTACATCGGCATAGCCGTAACCCTTAGTAAAAAGGATTGCTCCATCTTTCACCAAAGCAACGACTGCGCCAGGAACCTGTTGCATTTCCCATTCAAAGAACTCGTCCATGAAAGCTTCCACTTCCTGGGGATCGATTGGTTCTTGACGAGTAGGGCGTGGTGGCACAACCCGATCCAGTTCAACCGATTCTGGCTGTTCAGGAGATAAGATGGGAAGCTGACTCGTATGAGTGGGTTCTCCTTGAGCGAGATAAGGGAGTCCGGACAGCGAAAAAAACAGGACAGCTCCCACCAATCCCAACCCAATCCTTTTGATGGGAGTCCAGGTGCGTTTGATCATAACTCTTGGTCTTTCTACGAACTTGTTAATTTGAGTGACAAAACCCCTCCAAGAGCGCGATTTGCTGATGCGATCGCTCCGCTTCACACCTTTGTTATGGGTGTGAGAAACATTGCTGTTTCTTAGAAACGAACCGAGGGAGTAAGAAAAAGCCCTCTTTTGCTAAGGAAAAATCTGAAAGCCTTCTACACAAAGCTTTGTTCTTGAAAAGACCTCAAGCCCTGTTATGGAAGAAACATGATTAGCTGAAACACTTTATAACTCAAGGTTTCAAAAAGTGTTTCTTAAGAGAGGGATAGGGAAGAATTTGTGAGCTTGAAGACTTACTAACACTTTAGATATAATTCTTTTACGCCTTTATCTCTACCCCTCTAAAGGTAGAAATCATTCAAGCCAAGCTATCAAGATTTAATCCTCTGATTTGGCTCCCAAGGAGCCACTACCACCTAGCACCTATTACCGACTCCCTCTCAATCTAGCCGAATATAAACGGGAGCATCCAAATGTACAACTTTAAAGAAGGTGAGAAGAATTTATATCTAAATGCTCCCCTGCTCCTCCGCCGACCGTATTTTTACAAAAACGGGATGCTCCCATATAAACCCCGTTTAGTGATATAACTTGAAGTCAGTTTGGGGCATCAATAGCTCTACATTTACTAATTAATAGAGGCAACGCAGACAGTATTTGCTCTGCCTGATAACTTCTCTTTCTATCGTTCGGTACCCTTTCGCAGCACGCCGACAAGCTTCAGCGCACTTTTGACAAGCCTCGTTGTCGTGTTTTTCACAAAAATTTGCACAAGTTTCGCAAATGTCGATACCGAAACGAACAATTTGGGGGATGAAGCGTGAGCTACGGCTCATACAGGCAGCGCAAGTTCGGCAGATTTGGGCGCAATCTATGCACATTCGAGCGCATTCAGGTATATTATCCAAGCACTCGTCGGCACAGCGTTCGCATTCATAGGCGGAGTGAACTAAGTAGGTGGGCATTAATATTTGTCGTTGAGGCAAGGCAGAGGGCAGAAGGAAGAAGGCAGAAGGGAAGAGGGTTTT
>JAIUYC010000620.1 GCA_020216575.1 Coleofasciculus sp. S288
AACAGATCGCAAGCTCCCTGACTCAGCAGCGAGTTTTTTTTATATCATTGAGTCAGTTAAAATCAGGTAATTAATTCTATTTTTTTGAAAACAACTGGTAATTAAGCTCTTCAAGCCTACTCTAAAAGCTGCAATTAATTCACCCTAAAATGCCAATATTCTCCCTCTAAATGTCCTATATCAATACTTTTAAAAAGAGGTGATAGAAAGACCTTAAAGGAGGTTAGTGCGTTCGTTTTTATTCAATTGACTTCAATGGACTATCTTATCTGAAGATGATATAATACATAGCTTATCTTTTTTTAACAGAATCACGCCACCAAGCTTTGTAACAAGTTTTGTACTGATAGCAGAGCATTCGCTCTACCAACTCAACATCCGCTTTCTGCTTGAGGGATTAACTCGTTGCTCAACATTTATTAATCAAAAAAGTAATTTAATCAACACTTAATTTCTGACTGAAGAAAAACAACATTAAAGTTGTCTAACTTTTAGTCAAAAAGCTCAAACGAGTATTACTGATTAACAACAATTATTACTTCCTCAGATATAGATTCTTCTTTATTGATAAGAAATAAGTGTTCAAGAGAAATTGACTCCAACTCGGTTCAACCCTTCTCGCAAACCGGATGATTGAGATGAATGGAAACACTTATGAGCTAGAGTCCCCCAATCTGGAAAACCAAAATCTGGTCGATCAAACCTTTTCCCAGATGAATGGTCAGATGGATGGAACGACTTACGGATTAGAATCAGTGGGACTGAAAAATCTGGGTCATGTTTATCGAAACCTCTCAGTTCCTCAACTCGTCGAACGCGCTTCAGCAAAGGGAGAAGGCATCCTCGCATCAAATGGCGCTTTTTGTGTCAGAACTGGCAAATACACGGGGCGATCGCCGAGCGATAAATTCATTGTAGATGAACCCACTATCCACGGCGAGGTGGATTGGAACAAAGTCAACGTTCCCCTTTCCGTCGAGAAATTTGACCTGCTCTACAAGCGTATGCTTGCCTACGTCCAAGGTCGAGATTTGTTTGTCTTTGACGGTTATGTTGGTGCTGATCCAAACTACCGATTGAGTGTCAGAGTCATTAATGAACTAGCCTCCCACAATTTATTTGCCCATCAACTGTTCCTCAGACCTACGTCCGAAGAACTACACCAGCATACTCCTGACTTCACCGTGATTGCCGTTCCCGGTTTGCAGGGCGACCCAGACATTGATGGCATCAACAGTGAAGCCTTTATCGTCTTGAGCTTCCAAAAACGACTGGTGTTGATTGGCGGTTCTTACTATGCCGGTGAAATCAAAAAATCAGTGTTCTCGTTCATGAACTACCTGATGACCAAACGGGGTGTTCTGCCGATGCACTGTTCCGCCAACATGGATGAAGACGGCAACACCGCCCTATTTTTTGGACTCTCTGGCACGGGGAAAACGACTCTTTCGGCAGACCCGACAAGGCGTTTGATTGGGGATGACGAACACGGTTGGTCAGATTTAGGCATCTTCAACTTTGAGGGAGGATGCTATGCCAAGACGATTCGCCTTTCCAAGCAGAACGAACCGCAAATCTGGGATGCGATTCGCTTTGGGGCAATGCTAGAAAACGTGATTCTCAATCCAGAAACTCGCATGCCGGATTATGACGATCGCAGTTTAACGGAGAATACGAGAGTTGCCTATCCAGTGGAGCATATCCCCAATTGTGTGATTCCGGGCGTGGGAGGGCATCCCAAGACACTTATCTTCCTGACTGCCGATGCATTCGGGGTATTACCGCCGATTGCCAAACTGACGCATCGGCAGGCAATGTATCACTTCATGTCAGGTTACACCAGCAAGGTAGCAGGAACTGAGCGTGGTGTGACTGAGCCACAAGCCACCTTCTCATCCTGTTTCGGTCAGCCATTCCTACCCCTAGCGGCGAGCCTCTATGGTCAGATGCTGTACGAGAGAATTATCAAGCACGATGCCACGGTTTACTTGGTCAATACGGGCTGGACAGGTGGACCTTACGGCGTTGGGGAGCGCATCAAGCTGCCCCAAACTCGTGCGATGGTTGCGGCAGCGCTCAGCGGAGCTTTAAACCAGGTGACATTCCATGAGCATCCCATCTTTAAAATCTTAGTGCCAGAAACGGTACCTGGGGTTGATAGTGAAATTTTAGACCCGCAGAAAACTTGGAAAGACCCTGCCGCCTACGAGCAACAAGCTAAGGCTTTGGCAAGGCGATTTGTCGAAAACTTCAAGCAGTTTCACAGAGCGCCCCTAGAAAGTTTGGAAGCAGCTCCAGACTTTTAATGAGGTGGGAGGTGGTAGGAATCTTGCATGCATCCCACTAAGGGACTTCCAAGAAATAAATCATCCATTACCCCTTGGATTAAAGGAGGGCGGGTTTTGTACAGATGCTATCCATTTGTCCACCGACTTAATCTCTAAACCCGCCCCTACAAGGATATTTTTTTATTTGGAAATCCCTAACTACTAACTACTAACCCCTAACTACTAACCACTAACCCCCTTCTCTAGGAAATCCAATAAAATTCGCTGATGAGCTGGTCCTAAAGGTCGCACTTGACCCGCTCGTTCTGAGTAGCATTCACCTTTTTGGATTTGTTCGGGAGTTAATAAACCCATATCCCAACCTTCTGTTAACACCAGTTGGTTCAGTTCCACGGTGAGGGGAGCGTGAAAAACATGGCGAAGAACGTGAGGCTCTGGATAATAGCCAAACAAAGAGGCTTCGAGCAAGGTGTAACCGATTTCTTCTAGGATTTCCCGCTTAAGAGCCTCTTCTGGGGTTTCTCCAGGTTCGATGTGTCCTCCGAACAAACCCCAGTAACCGGGGTAGAGAATACTGGGGATGTTGTCGCGCAGTTGCATGAGCAACTGACCTTGGCGATATAAAATAGCGATCGCCACTTCAACTTGTTTAGTCGTCATAATTAGCTTCTGTGTGGCATGAATGGGAGCTTGGGTTGTCCGGAGCGGCGTTCTAGCTGCTCTTGCTCTTGAACGTAGACTTCCCCTAACTCTTGTCCACCCAGGGGAATGCTTTGGAATTGTACCTGCCCTTTGAGCAAGATTTGATCGCCAACTTCAGGAACGGCTTGGTTAGTGATAATCCAGATAGTGCCAGTAGCATCTTCGAGTTGATAAGCACCTGCTGCTAAAAATGGAGCACGATCTGAGACTTGACCTTGGAGGTAAACTGTAGCGATCGCATTGGGATTTCTTGAGAGTTCGCTGATTTGGGTAACCTTAACACCAAGCTGGCTGATATTCAATCCATGCATGCCTACTGGGGCTGAGCTACTACAACCAACCAGTCCTCCCCCAAAAAGTAAAAAGCAAAACGGTAAAAAGTAAAATATCTTTGACTTCTGTTTGCTTACCCTTGACAAGCAAAGACTAGCGAGGTTTCCTTTGAGCTTTCCATGTTGCATTGCTGTAACTGCTTCCAACACTAGACCGCATACAACGTTATAACCTGAGCGCCTAGAGATTGAATAGCTAGTTCTAACCCCTAATTTGAAAATAGAGGGTCAGGAGTCAGGGGTCAGGGGTCAGGAGTCAGGAGTTAGGAGAGGTATATTTTCATCCTTTTTGTTGTGCGCGACAGCGCATGGTGTCTAACTAACTCATCCGTGCATCCGTGTTCAACTCCGTGTTGTGTAGTCAGGAGAGGTCGATTCTTATGGTTTCGTTGTGAGCTATGGCTTATGGTGCTTTTCTGGTCTACACAATGAGCGAAATTTGTCAAACTGTTATCGTTTATGGTTTGGCTGCAAAATTCAGTCAGCACCAAGTGTTAAAGAAAACCTTATGAGAATTGTGATGGATCATTCTTACGCTGAATTACTAGATGGTAAAGCTCTCGCCCAACGAATTCAAATGCAGTTGCAAGACCAAGTTCAGCAACTGAGCCAAACAACTGGACGTCCTCCAGGATTAGCGGTACTGATGGTGGGTGATAACCCGGCTAGTGCTGCTTATGTCCGGAATAAAGAGCGAGCCTGCGCTAAGGTGGGTATCGCATCGTTTGGGCGTCATTTTCCAGTCAATACCTCTCAGG
>JAIUYC010000621.1 GCA_020216575.1 Coleofasciculus sp. S288
ACAATTCACCTGTAGCGATCGCAATGGCTACCCCAACTAAACTCAGCCAACTGCCGATGATGCCGAGGGTGGTGATGGCAACAATGATGATACCTGTGGCGATGATATAGGTACTCGCGACTTGGGCATGAGACCACCCTGCTTGTTGAAGACGCTGGTAAAGGTGGCTGCGGTGGGCTTTGAAGATATTTTCCCCACGACTGAGGCGACAAATCAGGGTGTAGATGGCATCCCCAATTAAGGGGAGGGTAACTGCTAGGGCTGACCAAGCTTGAATGGGTTCGTTGGCGTTGAGTAAGGCAATCGCGACGCTAGCGCCTAAAACGGTGCTGCCAGCATCGCCCATGAAAATTTTTGCGGGTGACCAATTCCACCAGAGAAAGCCGAGAATAGCTGCGGCTAAGAGCCAGAGAAGGGGTTGATTGAGGTAGTATCCTAGGAAGCCTAGCTGTACGGTGGTCACACCAGCTACCAGACCATCTAAGCCGTCCATGAAGTTATAGAAGTTGATTAGGGCAGTCATGCCGATTACGGTGAGAGCGAGGACGGCAATGCTGCCAACTATACCAAAGTCAGCGAGCCAGGGTTGGGGGAAAGAGCCGAAATATGCGATCGCTATTCCAGCTACACTTAACTGCACCAGGTAGCGAACGGCTGCTGGAACACTGCGCTGGTCATCAATGATGCCAATGAGGACTAAGGGAGTGAGGATCAGCCACACAAAAGCTGGGTTTGGGTGAATTAGTTGGTTAGTCAGGAATTGGGGGAAAGAGTTAGCTAACAGGGAAGCAATTAACCCAGTCACGGCAAAGGCGATGATGAAGCCTAGGCCACCCCCCCGAGGAGTAGGTCGGGTGTGAGAACTGCGTTCATTGGGGATATCGAGTAGCTGATGGCTGAAGTGGTGTTTGATTACGGCGGTGACAAGGATGCCGAGGAGAAAACTGGCAACTGCCAGCAGAAAAAAGGCGAAATTCATGGTTCAGTCACACTCACACTCACACTAGATAATTCCTTCGCTTCACAGGAGTTCTACTTCCTGCTGAAGACCCACCTCAAGGGAACGAGGAAAAAAGTCCAGGTCGCGCTGAGCGGCATCATGAGGATAGGCTTTGTCTTCTTGGAGGCGAAGGATTTGTTCCCGTCGCACGGGAGATTTGGTTCCAAGAACGTTCTCCGCTAGGGTAGCCACCCAGACTCCCAATTTTAGGGATAAGTAGATGGGACGTACTGGTTTGCCGAGTTGTTTCTCGACGATGGTTAGAAGTTCTCGGAACGTGACAATGCTACCACCAGAAAGGTCGTAAGCGCCCTGAATGTGTGGACGTTGCAGAACACAGAGAATTGTTTTAGCTAAGTCATCCGCATGAATGGGTTGTAAGAGGCACTGACCTGAACCAAACACGGGAAAGAAGCCATAGCGATCGCAAAATTTGATCAACTTGTGCAGGTTCTTATCGCGGTGTGAACCATAAATCATTGTCGGACGCAGCAGACAGTATGAACCTGGATACTGGGCTAACTGTTCTTCAATAGTTTTGTAATCTTTGGAATATTGGTTGTATTTTGAATAAACGCCAGTAGTGCCGATTACAATCAAGCGAGGGGTTTCTCCTGCTTTTTTCAGGCTATCGAGAATAGTGGGAATATGTCGGATTGAGGCAATGTGGATAATTGTTTCGGGAACATGCTGAGCGAAAATTTCATCCCAGGTTTCGCATGTTGAACTATCGCCCGTGAAGTAGCTGAGATTGAGGTTGAGATGTTCTATGGAGGTGTAGTCGCGTGTCGGGCGCACGAGGCAGTAAATTTCTGAACCAGGATTGCTGTCAGCTAAGTGGTTGAGGAATAAACTCCCTGTTAAACCCGTTGCCCCGGTGAGCAATACATTTATTTTGACCATACACCCAAATCTCTGTAGGCAGTTTGCAAACGCTCAAAAACCATGCGCTCATCATACTCAGATTCAACCCGTTGGCGACTAGATTTGCCGTAAGCTTGCCGTAGGCTGGGGTTTGACAGCAGTATCGATAAAGCCTCTGCTAACTTATCGCTGTCTTGAGGGGGGACGATGAAGCCAGTTTCTCCATGAACGACGGCTTCTCGACAGCCTCGAATATTAGTAGCCACGACTGGCAAACTCATCGCCATGGCTTCCAAGATAGAGCGGGGTAAACCTTCATGAGTGAAGGTAGGCAGGGTGAAGATGTCTAGTAAGCCTAACAGTTCTGGCGTGTCTTCTCGGTAGCCAGTTAAGGTGACGTGCTTTTCAATTCCTAAAGAGTGAATTCGTTCGACGAGTTCGGTTTGAAAAGGATCGGGATCGGTGCTGAGTTGACCTCCGATGATTAGAATATGCATGTTAGGAAACTGAGGCAATAACTTAGCAGCTGCTTCTACTAAATAGCCACTACCTTTTTTACGGTTCAAGCGCCCAGTTGTACCGAAAATTAAATCGGCCGTGTCGGGAATTCCCAAGGATTTCCGCAGTTGATTTTGTTGGGTGGGGTTGAGGCGATCGCGGTTAAAGCGGTCAATATCTACGCCGTTGCCGAGGTAACGCACTTTCTCAGGAGGACAAAGCCCAGACTTCTGAGCTGTTATAACATCTTCATAACTCTGACTCAGGATTAAGTCAGTCAACAGGGCGCTGGATTTCTCGACGGTAAAGTAGAAGCGATATTGGCTCTTGGAGGAGCGATCATGAAAAGGAAAACCGTGGGCGGTGTAGACGATGCATTTTACGCCAGCAAGTTTAGCAGCAATACGACCTAGGACAGCAGCAATGGGAGTATGGACATGGATTAAATCATACTGTCGCTGTCGCATTAGGTTTGCTAACTGATGGACGCTTGTCAGATTAGAAACAGGGGTTATTCGTCGGTCAATCTGAATCGGATGTATGATGTATCCCTGTTGTTGAAGTTGCTCTACTTCCGATCCTAGGGAGCAAGCGATTTCAACCGATAAACCTTGCGATAGAAAGTAATCAAGTTGAGGGAGTAGGAGATTTTTTACAGTAAAACCCACTGCACTAATATGCAGAATATTCATTTACATAAACCTTGTTCTAAAAATCCATCTTCTTTTTATATAGTGTTTTCATTGGAGATGTAAATTAAAAAGTCTTATCAAATAAGACTTTTATCACTTTCGCTGTTCACGAACCATTTGAAAACACTATATTGGCTTTAATACTACAGCAAAAGTAGATAGACAAAGTTCCGTATCAGGAATTGATTGAAAGTTTTTGAATAACTTAGAGCGAGGTGTTGGTAGATTATCCCAGCGATTTACTTCAACAACATTAACACTAAAACCTGCTTTTCTGAATAATTCTAGCATTTCTGAGTAGTGAATTCTGTTGGTGTAAAATCCGGAACGAGCCATAAAATCAGATTCCCACACCTGCTCGGAAAATCTAAGATGATTGAGTGCGCCACCTAGATGATCTCTTAAGTCTACTAAATGAGAACAGATACCATTACTCCGAACGATCCGACGCAGTTCCTGCATAGTGTCAAGGAACTCTGCTCGTTTAATATGTTCAAGAACGGCACCAGACCATATAAAATCTACGGATTCATCGGGAATATATCGCAGCGATAATAAGCCTGAAGTGTAATAATTTGCGCCGCAAGCAACAAGAACATCTTCTAAAGAATTACAACTACCTATATCTGCTGTCGGCAATCCCTTCTCTTTAAGAAAAGAGGACATATTACGGTAGATTTGCAAATCTCTACTTGCAAATGCACCGACATCAACAAGATATGAAGTAGAGCCGCCAAACGCTTGACTAAGCATGGCAGAAAGTAGAGAGTCTCCTGGTCCGAGTTCCAAACTTACAAATCCTTGTTCTAAACCTCCAACTCGGTCAAAATGTTCTTTAAATACTTCATAAGCATAGCTAGGGCAATTCATATATCCATGTTCAAATACTCCTAGCTTTTTCCAGAAGCTATACTGAATCGGTAACCGAGACAGGACAATTTTGGTAATAATTTTTCCCCACCAAGGAATAGTTTTTTTTATACTCATAATTATTTTGCTCTTTAAAATAATGTGT
>JAIUYC010000622.1 GCA_020216575.1 Coleofasciculus sp. S288
ATCGTGTTGGATTAGTCGAATGGATTGAGGATCGGCCACCGGAAACAGATTTGAGCGCATTGGCAACAGACGTCGAGCAACTGCTACGAGATGTGGTGCGTCTGTCTGCCAAGTTGACTGACCAGAGAATCGAGCTTCCAGAAGACCTACCCGATCTACCGATTGAGCTATCTTACTGGGTTGCCAGCAATCTTTATGGTGTGGCATCAGAACAGCAGACGCTTTTGGAAATGCGGGATACGGTAATGCGTCTGAAGCGCGAAGCGGAAATTCTAACTTCAACCCGCAATCATCTGGCGGCACGCACAGTTCTCAAGGATACACTAAATTAACTTTTGGTGGGGGTCTGGGGGAGGCTATAAGTCCTACGCCATAATTTCAATATAGCGATTCTCGTATCAGTGAGGTACATCTGAGTTTCTTGCCAATTCCCAATTCCCAATTCCCTCTCAACCCAGAACTTTGTACCTCATCCATATGAGAACCGCTATAGATGCGGATTTAGTATCAATCCTCAAAAACAGTCGATGAGTCAATGGTTAGGATACTATAGCTGCCAAAGATTTTGAGAATTTCCGTATGAGAGGCTAATTCCGAGAAAACAGCTTGGACAGAGACTTGAGTGGCATCGGCTTCTAGATCGATAAAGAAAAGGTACTCACCGAGCGATCGCTTTGTGGGGCGAGACTCAATGCGACTCATGTTAAGCCCCTGACTGGCAAACACTTGCAATGGTTTCACAAGCGCTCCTGGCCTATTGGCAGGTAAGCTAAACGCTAATGAAGTATGACTGCCACCCAGAGAAGATTGCTTACCCAGAACCCAAAACCGAGTAGAGTTATCGGGATAGTCATTGATAGCAGATGCCAGTACTGGCAGATTGTAAAGCTGTGCTGCCCGTTGAGAGGTGATTACTCCTGCCGTAACGTCTTTGTCCAGATGCTGAAGTGGCTCCGTTGTTGAGTTTGTTGGCACCAGTTGTGCTGACGGTAAAAACGTCTCCAACCACCCCTGACACTGCGCCAGCGCTTGCGGATGCGAATAAACCGTTTGAATTGCCTCTAGACTGGATACCCATGACAGCAGAGCGTGCCTGATTGGCAAAACCAAAGCTTGTTGAATTTGTAGGATATTCAGTTGCCACAGCATATCCAGTGTGATTGTCACACCGCCTTCAATTGAGTTTTCCACTGGGACAACGGCTAGATGAACTTGCCCCTGCGCTACTGACTGTAGGGTTTGGGCAATGCTGGGATAAGGACACAGCAGAGCTTCACTACCCGTTTCTTTGCCAAGAGTGCGAACGTAAGCCAAAGTAGCTGCTTCTGCATAAGTGCCAGGGGGGCCCAAATAGGCAATGGTGATTGACATAAAGTACCTCAGCGTTATTAATCCTGATCTTTTTTAACCTTTCTGAGTCCCATCCCTCTAAGGAAATAAGCTCTAAGAGCCACTCTCACCTCTTGCACGGCTTTCCTTCAGGAAGATGGCTCCTAGCAGTATAAATTTTTATGATCATGACACGATTGAGTACTGAGGCTCTCTGATTAAACAGCAATAGAGCGCTAACAAAATAAGAAATCCTCTTTCAAAAGCTTAATAAATGTAAAGTAAAATTAATTAACCAGCCTACAGTTGTTACGGCTTTCCTCTTTATGAATACCCAGTTTGTTGCATCCCAATCCGTTGAAATTGCTGTACCGGAGCAACCTGTCCCCATCCAGCACTACTTGCGTCAGCCTCAACGCTTAGTCTATGCGATCGCAGACCACAATCGGATCAAGCAACTAAGTCAGGAGTGTTTCCGTCTAGAAATGCGCCCCTTGAATTTCATGTCGCTGAACTTTCAGCCAGCCGTTGACCTAAAAGTATGGGCAGACTCTGAGGGCATCGTTCATTTGACCTCTGTGGGCTGTCAAATTCGGGGATTGGAGTATATTAACCAACGCTTTGCACTCCACCTGAACGGAAAACTGTATCCCTATCAATACAAGGGAATTACCCTCCTGAGAGGAAGAGCGGATTTAAAGGTTAACGTAGATATACCATTACCATTTTCCCTTACTCCCAAACCTATATTAGAGACAACCGGCAATGGTTTACTCAAAAGCGTTTTGGTGAGGATTAAGCAAAAATTGATGCATCAACTGCTGTTGGATTATCGTCAATGGGCGAGTTCCGATACAAAATCTAGGATTCAAACTCAAGTCCAAAATCTCTCGCACGCAAAGAGTTAGAAAGTTGGCGGGTTGGTAAGTTTGAACGTTGAAAAGTGGGAACATACAAACCCATTTTTTAATTTGAAAATAGACGCGGGGACACGGAGACTTGGAGACGCGGAGATGGAAAGATTTTCATCCTTCGTTGTGAACGCAAGTTCATGGACGTCTAACTTGCCAATCTGCTAACCTTCACCCTTCAACCCAATACGACAAGGGCTAAAGGACATTCGGTGCAGGCGTGAAAGACCATACTGTTGTAAGGAGAGTCTGTGTCGCTCGGTACCGTAACCCTTATTGGCTATCAGATCGTAATCGGGATACCTAGATGCCAGACGAACCACCAAGTCATCGCGCCACACTTTAGCAACAACACTAGCAGCAGCAATTTCGAGCGATCGCTCATCTCCCTTAACTAGGGGTTGCTGCGGTATCGATAAGTCGGGTACGGGCTGCTTCCCGTCAATCAAACAGATGTCGGGCTGTGGTTTCAGCTTTGTGATAGCCCGTTTCATCGCCAATAGTGATGCTTTCAAGATATTAATCCGATCAATTTCGGCACTGGTGGCATAGCCAATTCTCCAATCTAGCGCCAAGCGTTGGATTTGTTGAGCCAACTTCAAGCGTTTAAGATGAGATAACTGCTTACTATCTTTAACACCAGCGATCGCCAATAGCGGTAGGGCAGATGTCGGTAAAATCACCGCCGCCGCTACCACCGGTCCAAATAAAGCCCCCCGTCCCACTTCATCTACACCAGCCACCAATCTTGGAGAACCTCCTAAATCGGGGAGTTCGCAGAAGTGGGATGACGATTGAGGCTGCGGGCGGTGAACATCGTGTTTCTGCTCTATCGGCATAATTTCTCTAGGAGCAAGGGTTGTAGGTTGGAGGTTAGAACCGATTTCAAGCTTCAACCTCTCAGGGACTTCCAAAAAATAAATTATCCCAATACCAACCTTGGGTAAGGTGGATCAGGGCGGGTTTTGTACAGAGGTTATCGGTTTTCCCACGGATTTAATCGCTAAACCCGCCCCTACAAGGATATTTTTTTATTTGGAAATCCCGTCAACCTAATCAACTTTTACATCTAATCGTCGTTTTCTATTGCCGAAGAGCGGCGGCGACGGCGGCGGACGATAGTAGAACCTCCGTCTGATTCACTAGATTCGCTAGTAGCTGTGGACTCAATTGGTATTTCTGTAGCAGGAGCTTCGGGAGGTAATGTTGTGACCAGTATTGGTTCGGGTATCTCCTCTTCATCAAAATCCCCAGAGAGGTTTGAATCCTCAGCGAAGGGTTCTCCAGACGATTCTACAGATGTCTCGACTGAGATTGAAGTTTGGGGGGCTTCTCCAGGAAGTACCACCGAAAGAATGAGTGATTTGGGATTTTTGATGTCTCGCTCCAATCGCACTAGAGGAGAAATTCCCATAAACGCATAAACATCCTGTTCCTCAGGTGTCATCTCAATCGCAATAACTTCTGGCGGTTCCACCTCCTTTGAAGATTTAATCGATAAAGGTTTCCCAGTCCGTTCTACAGGCTCTGGTAGTGAAGTGCGCTCTGCGGGTAGGCTATCGCGCCCCATGCCGTCAGGTTCTGCGATTGGTTCCGATTTGAGTTGGGGCAGGGGAGTTGAACGGCTGCTTCCCTTGGCAATCACTTCCTCCTTCGCTAATTCATCAATGCGGCGGCGGCGGCGGCGGCGATTATTATTGGTTGCAGCATAGTTAGGATGATGCAGGAGGTCAAGTTCTTCAGTGTCGTTGCCAGAGTCAAGGTCTAAGGGTTCGGGAACTCTGGCGTGCGCGATTCCCTCAACGGCATCAGCATCGCAGGTTCGATT
>JAIUYC010000623.1 GCA_020216575.1 Coleofasciculus sp. S288
ATGAAAACCAAATCACTCAAGAGTTTTCCCTGTCTCACTCGCCTCAGTGCCGTTTTGGGTGTCCTACTCCTAAGTGCTTGCACGTCTGAAGTTACCAGTTCTCCATCCCATGAAGGCTTTGAAGTCAAGTTTTTAGTCGGCAGTGCGTTGAAACAATACTGCAACCAAGCGGCTGAGCAATTCAATCGCTCAACCCCCAAACTTGATAACGGCAAGGCGTTTTATTTGAGCTGTGAAGACAAGGGAAGTGGGGATGTTGTTACGACAGTTACGTCCTTAGCTGAACAACTCAAAGCAGGTAATCTCCAAGCCGATGATGCCAAATTTCCCACGTTAATTTCGGTGGATGGGGAAATCTACCACGCTCAGTTGCTCGAAACAATAAATTCCATCTTTCCAGGGCAAAATTATATTCCCCAAATTAGCGATGCACCGCTACTCGCTCACAGTCCTATGGTGTTTATTGCATCGGCTGATGTGGCGGCGGGGTTACGAAAGCAACCGGATTTGTATCAGGCATTGGTGAAGGCAAAAACCCATAAGGAACTTGATGCCAATAGCCCTCTACTTCCGCTCCACTTTGTCCAAACTGCTCCCACTCGCTCAAATTCTGGTTTGCAGACACTAGTGGCGCAATTTGCCAGTGTATCTGGAAAGCGACCTGAACAACTCACAGTGGCGGATGTTCAAACGTATCAAACTCAAATCCAAACCATTCAGAGCAAGGTGACTCGTTACGGCGTTTCTACGGATTCCTTAGCATCTGACATGGTGAAAAACGGGCCGTTTTGGGCATCGATTGGTTCAGTTTATGAGTCATCTGTGATTCAAGCCAATTCTAACCAGCACGCAAGTCCAACCCAGACAAAATACGAGGCAATTTATCCCAAAGCAACATTTACTTCCAATATGCGAGCAATTTTGCCGAATGCGCCTTGGGTGAGTGCGGATGAGAAAGCGGCGGCTGAAAAGGTAGTAGAGTATTTGCGATCGCCTCAAGCTCAAAAAATTGCCACAGAACTTGGCTTAAGGCCAGGTGTACCGGGAGTGGAGTTAGGCTCGAAATTCACCGCCCAGTACGGCGTTGATCCCAATGCCCAGTATGATTCCCTCCGTTCCCCAAAACCGGACGTAGTCACAGCAATGCTCAAGTCCTGGCAGGACGTTGCCAAGAAACCTTCACAAGTCGTTATTGTGGTGGATTCTTCTGGTTCAATGTTGGGCGAAAAATTACCTGCCGTGCAAACAACCTTACTCCATTACCTTAAAAATTTAGGACCCAAAGAGCAAGTTGTCCTGATTGATTTTGATTCGGAAATTCGCCCTCCGGTTCAAGTAGATGGCACTCCTCAAGGACGCGATCGCGGCATGAAGTTCATTAACAGTCTCACCGTTGATGGCGGTACCCAGTTATATGATTCTGCCCTCTATGCTCGTAATTGGTTACAGCAGAATCTGCGCCAGGATGCGATTAATGCGGTTGTGATTCTAACCGATGGGGAAGATTCTGGCTCCAAAATTAGTCTCGGTCAACTGCGTCAAGAATTGGAAAAAAGTAACTTCAACAGCGACCAACGCATTGCATTCTTCACCATTGGTTACGGGAAAGAAGGGGAATTTAATCCCCAAGTTCTCGACCAAATTGCCCAACTGAATGGCGGTTATTACCGCAAGGGCGACCCTCAAACTATCTCAGCCTTAATGTCAGACTTGCAAGTAGAGTTTTAAGCCCATGATTAAACTCGCAAACCCACTTTACTATCCGATAGCGGTGTTAGCTAGTGGCATCGTTCTCATCGCTGGTGTCCGCTTAATGGGATTATCCAATGTTGTCATTTTGCCCACTGCTGGAGCTGTTGCCACCGCTGGTGCTGCCGCGTTGCAATTAAGAGAACCAGACCCCCAAAAACTGGCAAAACAGCGACTGCAACGGGAATTCCAAGTCCTGCAAGCTTCTGGAAAAACGTTGGCAGAAAAAGCTGAGGTTCTACGCCAAGAAGCGAATCAGTTATTAACGTGTGGTTCATTTCAATTGGAACTATTAATTGCTGTTCAAGACGCTTGCGATCGCGCCATTGAACTCCCGGCCAAGATTGAGCCGATTATGTCACAATTGCAACACACTGATTCGCTATTATCCATTACTGACTTACAACAGCAACTCCTAGAAGTACAGAGCAAACAACGCTCAAGTTCTGGTGTAGCACGTCAGCATCTCGACCACCTGGAAAAGAGTCTCAAACGCAACATTCAGCTAGCACGAGAAGGTCAAGACACCCGAAGTGCGCAACTTGTCAACCTCTACACCCTAATTCAAGACGCTGCTGGTGTATTGCAGCAGTTACAAAACAAACTGCGAACGGCTGACTTAACCAACTCCGAGCAAGTGAATGAATTGCAGAACTTAAGCGCTGAACTTAACAGCGTCCAAGAAAACGTTGAGCTTTTAGTGAGCCAATAGTTTAAGTTATTGACATCCTTCAAGGACTCATACTAAATCCACTTCTGTAATATCAATTCTCTAAAATGCTGCTACACATTAATCTCCGCATCACCGCGTCACCGTATCCGGAGTGTCAATCATCTGTAGCCAACAATTAGGTAATCGATATAACCTCCTTTATCCCCTCTTCTTTTCTCTCTGTGAACTCTGCGCCTGGAGCGGTTACTTTCAAAAAAGCAGTCGTCAACCCGAAGCTAGTATCAACCATCAATCCATCCCCATCTCCCGAAACTTATAAACGCAACAGTTAATTCGCACTCCAGATGCATATGTATAGGCGGAAAAAAGCCAACATTCTACCTACACTCGGAATTTCGTTAGTAGCCGTTTCCTTTCTCATTGGGATGACTGGTAAATCAGTCAAGTTAACTTGTAATTCACCAGAGCGGCGTTACGTCCACTGCCAACAAAAGCGCTCAAATTTTTATGGATTGTGGACTGAACCCACTCAATCCTTCCGACTCAGGGGAGCTGAAGTTGAAGAGTATACCGATACAGATAGTGATGGCAATACTCAGAATGCTTACAGGTTGTACTTCAATACAGGCAATGGAAATGAGCGAATTGATTTCCATGACTACGGACGTGATTTTGAAAAGGCATTTGCCGATAGAGGGCGTCTTTTAGACTTGCTCATTGGTGTGGAAGAATCATCGCTCAGTCTTCATAGAAGAAATATTGGGTCAGATATCAGTACAACAGTTAAGACTATTTTCTTTGCCTCTGTAGCGGTTTCTTTCCTGTGTAGACGATGAAAAGAATGCTACTTAATTGAAGCGAGTGTTGGCTTAATCGAAGTAGAAGGGCAAACCAATGAATCTACTCAAAACAGTTACCTTACTCAGTTTCCTAACGGCGCTTTTAGTCCTCATTAGTTACTCGCTGATTGGCGGCACAATGGGAGCTATTACGGGTTTGGCGATCGCAACGGCAATTAACTTCACTTCCTGGTTCTACTCCGACCAAATAGCGTTAGCAGTTTACGGTGCGAAACCTCCCACGCGCAGCCAAACTCAATTGCTCGAACCCATGGTTGAAAGACTTTGCGATCGCGCCGATTTACCCTTACCCAAGATTTACGTCATTCCTTCAGGAGCAGCCAATGCGTTTGCCACCGGACGCAACCCAAAACATGGAGCAATTGCCGTTACCATCGGACTCCTCCAACTGCTCTCAAACGACGAACTCGAAGCCGTCATTGCCCACGAACTGACCCATATCAAAAATCGCGACACCCTCACCCAAACCATCGCCGCCACACTTGCAGGTGCCATTTCTGCAATGGCTGAGATAGCCAATCACAGGCTTTGGTCATTCACTGGCTGGCGACACTCCGGGTTCTAATTTGAGTAATTGTTGAATTCGTGCTTCTGTTGGGGGATGAGTGGAAAATAACCGGCTGATCAATTCACTCGAAAACGGATTGATAATTAGCAGGGGTGTAAAAGCGACGTTACCCTGTAGGGGAATTTTGCTGCTGGTGGTTATCCGCTCTAAGGCGTTTGCTAGTGCTCTAGGATTCCCTGTTAAGTTCGCTGCACCTGCATCGGCGGCAAATTCCC
>JAIUYC010000624.1 GCA_020216575.1 Coleofasciculus sp. S288
GTAAGTGAGAAGCTGCTGACACAGAATTAATCGGAATTGGGCGATCGCTCCTCCTCCATGTTTTCGATCGCGTTCCGTAATTTATTCTCATTTTGCTGAAGAATCACCTGACGCACCAAAGCCGAGTGTTGCTCAGCTTCCTCCGCTCGCTTTCTAAATTGAGCTTCTGACATCAAGCGGTTTTGTTGACGAGCCTGAACTGCCATGCGCCGCGCCAGTGCTGCTTTTTCCTCTAGAGTGCGGACGGCTGACCAGAGTGCCACCTCAACAGAATCAGACTGTTCTGCAAGTAGGCTATTGCTGGAATAAACATGACCGACATGGCAGCGGAACCGAATTAGGTCGTCGTCTTGCAGTTCCCAAAGTACTCCACCGCAATCGGGACAGGTTAATGGTGAAGGGTTGCCCGGTCGCTCACCCCGCTCTAAAGCTGCCTTATCCTGGAATACAATCTCGGCTTCCCTGTCGATTTCACCAGACACTGTTTCTCTCACCTCTACAGGTTCGTGACTCATCTCATTCAAAATCAATGCGATGTCGGCGAGTTTCAGGATGTGATCAACAGCAACATTCTCAATCGCACTCCGGGGCATCCCTTCAAAGAGTGCCTCCTCTGGGTCTTGCACGACACTGACCCCACCTCGCGCCTTGATAGCCGCCAACCCTGCCGTACCATCGTCTAGCGTTCCTGTCAAAATAACCCCCATGACTCGTCGCCCATAAGCTCTAGCCGCTGAACGAAATAACGTGTCGATCGCGGGTCGAAGCCCGTTCTCACGGGGTTCGCGACTCAGGCGGACATGGTTGGGTTGAACTAGCAAGTGGTAGCCCGGTGGCGCGATGTAAATCTTCCCTGGCACAATTGCCTCTCCATCTTGGGGATGCACCGCAGGCAGGGAACCAGCACGGCTGAGAATTTGCGGCAGAACGCTGATACCAAACGAAGGAAAATGAACCACCACAAACAGGGCAGCCGGCAAATCGGACGGCAAAAGTTTAACGAGCTGCGATAGCGCTTCCACACCACCAGCCGAAGCGCCAATAACAATAATGTCACGATTGGACATTCATTACTCCAAGCGGCAGTGGCTTAATTCAATGCCGCAGTTTAGGGTTCATGGATTCAGAGTATCAGAATGGTGAGCTTGACTACATCTCCTCTAGGGAGGGCGAGATTAGCTGTCATTGACAGAGAATTTTAGATTTTGGATTGGGTAGTTGGTAATGGGTAATGGGTGATTTCTCTCTATCTCCCCCTGCTTCCAGGAGCTCCCCTGCTTTACAACGGGGACACCCGACGAGGCAACTCAACCCGAAATGTGGAACCCTTGCCAACCTGACTCTCCACTGAAATTGTTCCCTGCATTAATTGAACCAAGGAATTTGCGATCGCCAATCCCAACCCCGTGCCTTTTTGTTGGCGAGTTGTCGTTTGATTCACCTGCCAGAATTCTTGAAAAATACGAGCTTGGTCAGCCGAGTTGATACCAATCCCCGTATCGCTCACTGCGATCGCCACTCGCCCCTCTGGTAACTCCCAGATTTTCAACGCTACGCTGCCCACCTCGGTAAATTTAATAGCATTGGAGAGCAAGTTGACCAGCACCTGTCGCAACCGTACTTGGTCGTTTACCATTGGAATGCTGGGTTGAGTCAGGTGAACCTGTAAATTCAAGGTTTTTTGCTCTGCCAGAGCACGCAGTTCTTCAGCTGTGGTAGTCGCCAACTCCACTAAATCAAATGCTTCTAACTGGAGTTCCAGGCGATGGGCTTTGAGCCTAGAGAAATCTAAAATTTCTTCAATCATCTCCAGCAGATGTTTGCCGTTTTTAACAATCCGCTCGATCATTGTGACAAGTTGCTGGTTGTCCTGCTGGCGAAATTGGCGCAGCAACAATTGAGAGAACCCCAGGATGGCATTCATCGGAGTCCGCAATTCATGAGACATGGTTGCCATGAACTGGTTTTTCAAGCGATCGGCTTCCAGCAATTGCAGGTTTTGCATTTGTACTTGATGCAGTTGCGCCTCCGCTTGCTTGCGGACAGTAATATCGCGGATTAACCACCGCAGAGCGATCGCTTCTCCCTCCCCATTTCGCACGGTTTCCACTGTCAGCGCTGCATCAAACAACGCCTCTCTCCGTTTGCACAAGCGCACTTCCCACTCCTGTACTCGGTTCACCGTCTGGAGTTGATTGATCATGAAACGAAAAGCCTTGCGCTCCTCCTCCGGCACGAAGGCAGTCAGGGGCTTACCCATCAGGTGTTTCTGGGCAACATTCAGTAATTCGGCCGCAGCGCGATTGACCTCTTGAATGGTGCCATGAATATCAGTTACGAGGTAGCCATCGGGAGCAAACTCAAATAGCTCCTGATACCGTTTGCGTTCGGCTTCGGCTGCCTGACGCGCTGCTATCAGTTCTTCATTTTGCTGGCGTAGCTCTTGTTCAGCAACGTACAGTTCTTCTAAAGCTACCTGGAGTTGTGCGAGACAGTCGAGCAGGAGTAGCGGATGATGTTGTGAGGTTTCCCTAACATTCTGATATAGCTCTTGTGTCCTCTGCTGTACAGCGTCTATTTGTTGAATAAGTAGGCTTTCATCACCTGTAGTAATCATATTCACTTAGGATTATAAATTAATGCTTTAAGCTGTTGCGCATTTAAACTGGGCATTTCAGGGGCTGAAATCGTTTCCTGGCTTAGATTGCCTCGGAAATTTAAATGCTGAACAGCTTATAAAATTGGGCTTTAAATAATAGTACTCGTTTAGAGACCGAACTTTCATAGGTCGCAGGGCAGGATAGTTTGTTCCTAATTGATAGTTAATCATAAACGCCTTTTTTTTAATCCTCTCAAGGATAGAGGGAAAAAACATTTCGGAGGCTCTAAAACCAGCGATTTTTTTTAGAAACAGTTTTTGCTCAGGACTTACGCATAGACACTACATCTGGTAGGGGCTTTGGTATTGTACCCCTACCATTGGTGCTTTAGAGACTTTCTTTGCGTAAGTCCTTTGCTATAATTGATGCCTCGTTCCCGCAACCTATTGAGCAACTCCTCTGTGAGTTGCCGTTCCTGCTCAAGGACGTTAGCTGGAGCAGGAAAGCGATCGCCCTGCTGGTTATACCAGTAAAGCCACTCCCTAGTAACAAAGTGGGGATGAGAATTTAACGTTTAAACTCCCTAAATATCAAGAATTACCATAGCTGTCCAACCATCAGCCGTTTTTTCTAATTGAAAACGGTGTAACGTAACTGCTTTTACATCAACTCGTTGTTCGTGGCGATTAGGATCAAGCGTTTCTCCAGCCGTCACGGCACTAAGTTTATGCAATTCATCTTTCTCCTCAATCTGAACCTTTTGCGATCGCAACAAAAGTTGTTCGCTGTCTTTATAATAAACAAATTCTTGAAGAAAATTGAACAACAACAAGTCCAGCGCATCATTTTCTAAGCTGAAGGTTCGTGTCTCCTTTAGTTCTATTGACTCCAACTCTTCTATCATGACATTAATAGTTGCATCACCAGCCGCTTTAAAAAGCTCCTCCAAGTCCTTTCCCCAAGCCCGAAACGCAATATCAGCAGTGGCAACATCTTCGAGAAATTCGTAGGGCATAAGGCTATTGCTCACAAGATTTCAATTGACCCAAGATTTCTTCTTTTCGTTCGCTCAATTGCTTACCGATAAAAACTAACTCAGTTCCTTCTTGTTCAAATCGTTCCAAATCCCAACGCCCAGCCACGAAGTTAAATAGATAACTCCCGTCAGCAAATTGGACAAATCCTTTGGCACGAGTTACATCTGTTCCTAGACTATCCGCAAATTCTTCAAAGCAATTGCGATCGCAAATAGCAGGCGTTGTGTAGCCAAATGATTCAAATTCAAGTTGGTGAACGTGATGGGGCGGCGCTTGCACCCGTTCTCGACCAATACCAAATAGCAAATCTGGGTCAACTTGACCGCGCACGGTATGAATAATTGAGGCGGTTTCATTCAGAGAGATCAATTTATTCTCAATTGCCTCTAACTCCGATTGGGAAACTAAAT
>JAIUYC010000625.1 GCA_020216575.1 Coleofasciculus sp. S288
AGAGAGAGGAGTAGCATTGCAAGATTTCAAACCAATGAAAATATATCCGTTTGCAGTGGCGTTAACTGCACGGGTAGGGTGCGACAGGTCGAGCCCCCAGGAAGACTCTTAGTTTTCCGTCATCTCCGTATCATCTTCATCCTCGAAATTCTGACGCAGTCCTCCAGGCAAGGCAGCGATAATAGCATCTAGCACTCTTCCTACAGGTACAATCTCTAAACCCATGTCCGGTAAGCTTTGACCTTTGGGAATAATTGCTCGCTTGAAGCCCAACTTAGCCGCTTCTTTCAGGCGGAGTTCCATCTGAGAAACTAAGCGCACTTGTCCGCCCAAACCGACTTCGCCTATCATCACTGTGCGGGGATCGACAACACGATCGCGAAAACTGGCAACGACTGCGATCGCAATTCCCAAGTCAGCCGCCGGTTCCTCAACCCCTAACCCTCCAGCCGAAGCTACATAAGCATCTAATTTCGAGAGGGGAATCCCCACCCGTTTTTCCAGTACGGCGAGAATTTGTTGCAAGCGATTGTAATCGACACCCGTCGTCGAACGGCGGGGCGAACCATAACTAGCAGGACTCACTAGTGCTTGCAATTCTACGACAATCGGGCGAGTTCCCTCACATGCTACAACCGTAGCCGTACCGGGACTCATTTCATCCCGGCTGCCTAAAAACAACTCCGAAGGATTCGCCACTTCCTGCAAGCCCTTGTCTACCATTTCAAAAATACCGATTTCGTGAGTGGCACCGAAACGGTTTTTTACAGAACGCAACAAACGGTGAGAGGCAAAGCGATCGCCTTCAAAGTACAGTACCGTATCCACGAGGTGTTCTAATACCCTTGGACCTGCGATCGCACCTTCCTTGGTAACATGTCCTACAATTAACAGCGTGATGTTCTCTCGCTTCGCCACCTGCATCAGCGCTGAAGTACATTCCCGCACCTGCGCCACGGAACCGGGCGCGGACGTTAAGGCAGCAAAGTAAAGCGTCTGAATACTGTCAATCACCGCTACCTGCGGTTTGAGCGACTCCAACTCCCGGAGAATTTCTTCTAAGTCTGTCTCTGCCAATACATAGAGGTTGATATCCTTGGAGACTGCCTCCTTATCTCCCTCCTGAGGCGTAGACTCTGAAGATTTACCACGCTTTTTAGGAGAGCCATTATCTTCCTCCTGAGTGGCGGATTCTGAGGACTTACCACGCTTCTTGTCCGTACCGTTGGACAACTCCGGTGTCAATTGCACGTCCCCAACTCCCAAGCGAGAGGCTCGCAACTTCACCTGTTGCCCCGACTCTTCAGCACTAACGTAAAGGATGCGATGCCTATGTGCCAGTTGGTTGGCGACTTGCAGCAGTAGCGTTGATTTGCCAATCCCCGGATCGCCGCCAATCAACACCAAAGAACCGGGAACAATCCCGCCCCCCAGTACGCGATCGAGTTCACCATAGCCTGAAGCAAACCGCATTGCAACCGTATTGGAAATTTCCGAGAACTTGAGTGATGCCCTCGGTTGTGCTGGTCCTTTGCTCCCTGACTTGGAATTGGAGCGAGTATTGGATTGCCAGCCTCCTCGACTAGTGTTAAGGGAGGTTGGAGTTGCGACTTCTTCCAAGGAGTTGTAGGTGCCGCATGAAGAACATTTGCCAAACCATTGTGACGACTCTGCCCCACACTGGTTACAAATATAAACGGTCTTAGACTTTGGCATCCCGATCTAAAGGTGGAAAAAACTATTAAAAACCTTCAAGGTTTGAATAAAACTTAAAAAAACCTGTAATTAATAGCAATACAGAACGTTGGACTCTTAAAAAAGCTTTATACAGCGTTATATCTTATAGATATGACATGTTAAATTAACAACTTTAGGAGTACTGATTCACTTGGAAACTCATAAGGAAAAAATCCTCGTTGTCGATGATGAAGCTAGCATCCGCCGTATCTTGGAAACTCGTCTTTCCATGATTGGCTACGATGTCGTTACAGCTGCTGATGGAGAAGAAGCCCTAGAGACTTTTCGTAACTCTGACCCTGACTTAGTCGTTTTGGATGTTATGATGCCCAAGCTCGATGGCTACGGCGTCTGCCAAGAGTTGCGAAAAGAGTCTGATGTCCCCATCATCATGCTAACGGCTTTGGGTGATGTTGCCGACCGGATTACAGGTCTAGAATTAGGGGCTGATGACTATGTTGTCAAGCCCTTCTCACCAAAAGAGTTAGAAGCCCGCATTCGCTCGGTACTGCGACGGGTTGACAAAGTGGGAGCGTCTGGCATTCCCAGTTCAGGTGTCATCCATGTTGGCAGTATCAAAATTGACACTAACAAGCGGCAAGTTTACAAGGGAGATGAGCGCATCCGACTCACTGGAATGGAGTTCAGTCTCCTAGAGTTATTAGTCAGCCGCTCTGGGGAACCGTTCTCTCGCTCCGAGATTTTACAAGAGGTGTGGGGCTATACACCGGAACGCCACGTCGATACCCGTGTGGTAGATGTCCACATCTCGCGACTGCGGGCGAAGTTAGAAGATGATCCCAGCAATCCTGAATTAATTCTCACAGCACGAGGTACGGGCTATTTGTTCCAACGGATTGTTGAACCAGGGGAGGAGTGAGAGAGTTATGAGTTTTGAGTTTTGAGTTTTGAGTTTTGATCAAAGAGTCCTTGACTTCTGACTCCTGACTTCTGACTTCTGACTCTAATTTCGAGAGACTATGGCTAAACCGGATCAAAATTATGTACTGCGGCAGTTGCCGTTTGTTGTTGGCGGACTTGGTGGTATACTCCTGCTGACAAACCGCTTGTTGACGCCTCAGCTCATGGATTCTCAGGCGCGTTCGGATGCTCTAGGGGTGATTCTAAGTGCAGTGCTGATTTTGACAGGTTTGCTGTGGCAGCGGGTGCAGCCGCGATCGCCTGATGCAGTCGCTCTAATCGGAGAGCAGGGTTTTGAACTGTTACCGACGCTACCAGATGAGGTAAAAACTGAATTGGCTTGGGCTTCGCACCTGCTACTGACCAATACACCGACGCGATCGCTTGTTGTTTTCTATCAAGGCAAAGTGCTACTGCGTCGGGGTGTTTTGGGGTCAAACTCGGAAGTCAAACCCGGAGCCATTTTGCAACGGGTACTGGAAAAACAAAAACCTGTCTACTTCGTTGACCTCAAACTGTATCCAGGACGTCTAGAATTTAACTACTTGCCTGAAAATACTCAAGGGCTTATTTGTCAACCTATTGGTGATCGGGGCGCTCTCATTTTGGGAGCCAATGCCCCCCGCAGTTACACTAAACAAGACGAGACTTGGATAGAGGGAATTGCTGACAAACTGGCAAATACCCTGAGCCGATATTCGGATAATTTTGCAGCCGCTGAAACTTAGATGTCATCTATCACACTTCTTTACTGGGTACTGATTGCCGTCATGGTTGTGGGCGTTGTCGGGGCTGTTGTTCCTGGCATTCCCGGTCCCAGCTTGATTTTAGGTGCAATTTTGGTTTGGACAGCCGTTCAGGGTTTTGCAGTCAACTGGCTACCTCTGATAGCCATATTTGTGATTTTAATCCTAAGTGCGGGGATAGAATTTTTAGCCACCTACTGGGGAGCTAAACGCGCTGGTGCAAGTCGGTGGGGTCAGATTGGTGCTATTGTCGGGCTAGTGCTGGGATTTTTTGGTCTCCTGCCTGCTTGGTTGATTGGCGGACCCCTGGTAGGAATTCTGGTAGGTCCGCTGTTGGGAGCAATTATTGGTGAGTTTCTCTATCGACGAGAGTTGCCTTTTGATGAAAGAACTAAGCAGTCGGTAAAGGCTGGTTTAGGAGTTGTGGTAGGTTCGCTGATTGGAAATTTGATTGAGGGATTGTTAGCGTTTGTCGCTGTTGTTGTCTTCGTCGTCTCTACTTGGCCACCCCCAGGTTAGGTGTTTAGCTGTAAAGTCAAATTTACTTAGAAGGGGTAGGGTCGAGGAGAAATATTGCTATTTCTCCCCTCCCATCCGAAACCGTGCTTGCGACTTTCACCGCACACGGCTACTCAATGTGCT
>JAIUYC010000626.1 GCA_020216575.1 Coleofasciculus sp. S288
ACCACATTATTAGGGTTACTCATGCGTGAAACGTCTGCTCCCAATTCCCCGATCAACCGCCAAAAACAATTCAGAAAAGTCCAGGAGCAATATCACGGTATTTCCTTTTATATCGATACCCATAGCGCGATCGCAACAGCGCTAGCGGCATTGGCTCTCTCCGAACCCTGCTCCCCCACTGAACAAGATTTGGACTGGTGCGATCGCAAACAGGAGCCTCATCCCCGCTATCAATGTCAGAACCATTCGGAATATATTGCTAAGTTTGCCCTATCTCCCTATGTATAGCAAAAGGCTCCAGGGCAGAGGGCGGAAGGCAGAAGGCAGTCGTCATGAGCGCTCGCTTCGCTCACCACCAATCATGAAAGTGGCACTTTCAAGTCAGAAGGCAGAAGGGAAAAGATTGACTGGCAAAGGTTTCAGGATTTGTCTGTGTCCTAATCACCTTGGCGACTGTTATAAAGCCAATTAGATTGAACTGTTAGATCTCAGGACTTACGCATCGATACCAAATATAGTAGGGGCGAATGGCCATTCGCCCCTACTATGACGGTTCTACGGGAAATTTTCGTAAGTCCTGAGCTGAAGGGGCGTCATCTTTTTTGAGAGACGATAAAGCGCACCAAAGCTTGAGACTATCGAGCGCTTAAGCTCAAAATTGATGTTTTGGGTTAACTACATTTGAAACCAAACAAAATTTTAGTATAAATGCTATTTTATAGAGTGAAATTCCTTTATATAGCGGTTCTCAAATGAGTTAGGTACAGCTATCATCTCCTAGCTTCTGACTCCTGACTCCTGACTCCTGAAACTAGTGCAGCGTGGCAGAAATAAGTATCCAGTTGAAAAAAGTTGAAAAGCTTACTGTACAAGCTTTCTTCCCTTGTGCCTTCTGCCTTGTGCCTTCTGCCTTCTTGTACTAGGTGTCCTTCATCCAAGTGAGAACCGCTATATATAGGCAAGGCTAGGAGTTAACATGCTTGTCTTTGTTATACCACTCAAGAGCCTACGAGCTTCCAATTCATGGGCGCTTGTATGTAGGCTATTTGAAAGATGCATAAAGTCAGTTTGTAATCAAACTTCCCCCAAGTTTAAGGTCATTGTTGTTTGTCATGAAAAGCCAAATATTGACTTTAGTCATCCTCAAATTACCTATGTCGAAGTTAACTATCCAATTCCAGAAAATCCCAATATTCAAACTAAACGTAGAGACAGAGTGCGAAAAGTTTTAATAGGAGTCGTCTATGCTCAAGAATATCAGCCATCTCATCTCATGAAAGTTGATGCTGATGACTGCGTCAGCAAACAATTGGCAGAGTTTGTAGACCAACATTCTGATAATAGTGGATGGTTGATGAACCAAGGTTATGAATATCAAGAGGGTAGTAAATTTATATACCTCAGAAATAAAAAATTTTATCTCCACTGTGGAACATCTAATATCATCAAGTACGGATTACTTGACTTTCCTGAAAATCCGGAAAGTTTGGAATATGATACTTTATTTCAGTACCATGTCCCTCATTCAAAAATAGTTAAAATGATGGCTAAAAAGGAAATAACCTTAAATACACTACCTTTTCCAGGTGCTGTTTATGTTATTAAGAATGGAGAAAATACCTATTTACGCAATCAAAAACTTTCTGATTTAATAAAAAAACCAAATGCAGCAATTATCCGTGCTAAAGAAATCTACAAGGAATTCAATTCTCAAGTTTTAGATAAATCAATTCGAGATGAATTTGGACTTTACGATATCAGTAGAGTAAAAAGCTTTTGAACGTCATAAATTGATTGATATATCAATACTGTTGTTGGGTACAATTTTACTTTCCAGGCATTTATCATCAATAGAGAGAGCATCCCTATCCCTACTTCGTCGTGAAATGACTTTAGCAGGCACACCAACTGCAACTGAGTAAGGGGGAATATCTTTGGTTACAACAGCTCCAGCTCCGATTACACTACCCTGACCGATTGTGACTCCATCGAGTACCCTTACCCCACTACCAAGCCAACAGTCATCCTCGATCGCAATTCCCTTGTAGTTATACCCCTGCTCTTTGATCTTTTGCGTGGGGTCGGCAAAATTATAATTGTGGGCATAGATAGCTGAATGGGATGCGATCAGACAGTCTTTACCAATTTTGATGTGACCGTAGCCGGATAGACAACTGTAAGGACCAATGTAGGTGCGATCGCCAATTTCAGTCTGACCCCCTTTATGAACTTTGATATCAACGCCGCGATCTAGGCGTACATTATCCCGAATGTCAACTTTACCACTACTAGTGGTACACTCAATGCGAACATCTCGCTCAAGATGTACTTGATTGCCCAGGCTAATTCTACTGTTTCCGCGAGTATTTATAAAAACACCACGACAAATTTTTACTTCATCCCCAACATCAAGACAACAAGCATCGGTAAATTCAACATCAGGTTGGATGCAAACCGATTTACCTGTTTGCTGGAATATACTGCGGTAAAGCAGATTTCGCAATTTCACACCGATGGGAAGTGGCACCCATCCCACCAATGTAGTGACCAATAGGGTTTTACTGCGCGTCCATCGAGAAGGAGATTGAAGTTTAGCATGGCTCATAACTAAAAACTTTTGAATCGTTTAGTGGCAAGAGTTTTGGGAGTCGAAACAATTTTGACACTAAATGAAAAGGGTATACTCACTCCTTTGAGAAACGCCATAGTCAATTTCCTAATCGTTGGATGCCTTCTTAACACCACGAACAAAGAAACGATTCAATACTACCTCTGCTGGGAAGACAATCTTTTCATATACCCACTTAGCAAAGCCTAAACCCCAAGGAAAAAATTGTTTAATTTTGGCTTCTATCGGCTTGAGAATAATTTGGCGATGTTGAGCCATCCACCGATAATGTCTGTTGATGAACGGATCATCATCAGCTAGATTCCACTTGTGACGGAAATACTCGAGGCTTTCTCGATTCAAATTGTCGCTCCAACGGTAATTGAAAAAAGGGATATCTGACAGCATCAATGGGGGTGGGGTAACGTAGGTCACAACAGCGTCAGGCTCAAAGTAGACCGTGCCACCCTTATCGTGTACCGTCAGACATAAATCAATGTGCGATGGTGCGGTTTTAATTCCCTCATCGCAACCACCGATTTCCTTAAGCTGATCAACACGCATCAGTATACAGTGCATTTCGACAAGTTCAATAGGCTGCCGATTTAGCTGAGGACGAATCTCAGCGACTTTTTGCCCCCTCATGCGATGGCGTTCATGGAAAAACCGCTTGCCATTCTTCTCATACACATGAGCTTCACCACCCGCCATGTGAATTCTTTCGTGTACAGGTTCACCTTCACAGTAGAGAGGGCCAACAGCCCAAGCGCCTGTTTCTTCGGCACATTTAATGAGATTCTCTAGCCAACCGGGGGCAACAATCAAGTCATTTTCGACAAAAACGACGTACTTAGTATCCACTAGGGATAAGGCAAGGTTGCGCCCCTCATTAGTTGGGATAAAATGCTCTTTTCGGATTAAGTGAAATCCCTTTTTATTGGACTGTTCTTGCAGATAGCGTCTCAGATTACCAGGGGAATTACCATCAATATAAATTAACTTAAATGGGATAGCTGTGTACTCATAAATACTTTCAAGGGAACGCTCAGTCTGACTGAAGCGTTCGCGTTGTACAACAACAATCGTAACTTGTGCCTCAGACATTTTTGGTTCCTCATCTGGAATGTGGGTTTTCTAAGAAATAGGTAATTTTCAGGCAAATGTCCTTCAAGCTGTTCAAAAATTCAAAGGTTTGCTAATGCCTTTAGACCGATATTGATAGCGCTGCCAACAGAGGCGTACCATCACAGTATTCAGGAATCGGCGCACCCATCAACTTCAGAATTGTTGGCCCTATGTCTATAGCGTGACCTTCTGGCAAGCTAGAACCAGGGCTAATACCAGGCCCCTTGGCCATCAAAAATCCTCTAGGCCGATGACCGCCGCTGCGATAATAAGTAACCGGACCAATACGCCCAAAGTCCGGACTATCTACAA
>JAIUYC010000627.1 GCA_020216575.1 Coleofasciculus sp. S288
AGCCAGAGACAACCCTCCTAAAACGATTCCGCTTAAGAACAATCGTCGTAAGTTTCTGAGCATTTTCCTGTTCATTGTATTTCCCCTGACTCTTTATTTCATGGAGTGATCAATAGAGAATCAGCGATCGCCGACTGGGGCTAAATAAATTCAACTTTGGTACAATTCAAAATTCTTGGACTACTCATTCATTCTGAACAGTGCGTTAAGAGGATAAAATCAAGGCCGTAAAGGGAAGGCGATCGCTGACTGATAGAGATGAAACAGTGCTGCTGCTGATCTATAGCAACAGTGAACCGATTGACATCGAATAAGATGAGCCATGATGTTGTCATTTGGGTCTGGGCAACGCTCCCAGGTTTTGCACAATGAACTCAAAGAGACCCGGGAAGGGCTTACCAAAGAGACCCTAGAGTGATCCTCTCCTAACTCAATTGGAAAAACAATACGATCATCCGCGTATTCGCATTCAGATTTGCGATCGGCTCTGTCCCGGGGGAGTCAGCTTGCCGCATGGTTACGGTCTAGATTACCCAAACGAACGTTGCCGAAACGATTTGTAGGCTTGCTTAATAATACTTAACCTTATTTTACTGAGGATCGTTCTAAACTAGCCCTTGCCGAAGCTTGTTGAGAAAAATAGTCAATAAGTGGAGGATGTTCTCTATTCATTGAAGATGCTTAATGTCTCAAGTCATAGATGCACTTTGGCTAACTGTCAGTCCTCCCTTGCAAGGATTTGATTGCCCATTGCTCAAGAATCTGGCTCAACACGCGACCATTGCTCAGTGGGAATATTCTCAAGCACTTGACGAGCCATGCTGCTTAGAAACCGCATTAGTGCTGCTGCATGATTACTTGAAACATCACGATCGACCTATCCATTTACTGGGTCATAGCACAGGGGGGTTACTAGGATTACTATATGCGCGTCAATATCCAGAACGAGTGCGATCGCTCACTCTGTTGTCAGTTGGAGTGAATCCGGCAATGAATTGGCAAGCACACTACTATACCCAGCGCCGCTTTCTTCCCTGTAATCAACAAACTATTTTGCGTCAAATGGTGTACGGCCTGCTGGGTTGTCCACCAAGAGATATGACAGAAACATTGACAAAGTTGTTAGAACAGGATCTTTACCAGTCCCTTTCACTGCATGATTTGGTGCGATCGCTGAATTTGCCACCGATTTGTGTTGAGACTCCTTTGTTGATCTGCGGCAGCGTGGATGATGTTGTGATTGATCCCAATCAGCTTCAGGGGTGGCAGCAGCATCTGCACCACCCAGTTTCCCGCCTTTGGATCTGTCCCGGTGGACGTTATTTTTTTCACTACTTCTACTCTCAGCAAGTCAGTGAGCAGATCGTGAAATTTTGGAACGCTGTGCTCATCTCACATAGTTCAATGGGGGGATGGGGTGTAGAGTGTGGGGTGGGATGAAAGCCAGGGAAACTCGAAATTTCCCTGCAACGGTTCCTAACTCTTTCAATAAATTGGCTATGAGCTATTCACGGAGGGCAAAGCTCTTACTGTTTGGGCATTACTGCGCCAGTAAGCTTCTTAGCATCCATGCTGTTTTTTCATGCACCTGCATCCGCTGGGTGAGCAAGTCTGCAGTGGGTTCATCATGAGAACGCTCCACCGCCGGAAAGATCGATCGCGCTGTGCGGACAACAGCTTCCTGCCCCTCCACCAATTTGCGGATCATGTCTTCCGCACTGGGCACTCCTTCTTCTTCACGAATTGAAGACAGATTCGCAAACTCTTTGTAAGTTCCTGGAGCTGGAAACCCCAGTGCCCTGATGCGTTCAGCGATTAGATCTACCGCCAAAGCCAACTCGTTATACTGCTGTTCAAACATGAGATGCAAGGTTTGAAACATGGGGCCTGTGACGTTCCAGTGAAAGTTGTGAGTTTTCAAGTATAGGGTGTATGTATCCGCCAGTAATTTGGAAAGACCTTGAGCAATCTCACGGCGATCGTTTTCCTCAATTCCGATGTCAATTGGCATAGTCTGCATAATCTTCATCTCCTAAGTATTCAGGCAGTTAAACTTGAGCAGGCTGGGTTACCCCTTCAAACAGTATCCCTGGGCAGGAAAACTAGCACAACAGTGAGAGTTGATAAACCCAGCGCTCAAGTCGTAGTCGTTATGACTTTAGTATAAATGATTGATCTGGAATTGGCTGAGAATTCGCGATACTTCCAGTCAGAAGATCTGAAAAACAATAGCTATCCAGTCTCTTAGATACTTGCTTGAGGATTAGCATTAATCGTGATATAGTTATATAATAATAGATATAGCTAACTATCCTGGTTGACTGACAAAAGTTCTAAAAGGCTCACGTCTCTGTTGTCCACCCGCCCTAAAATAAATTTCGGGCTAACAGCGTCAGTTCATGTAAATGGACTGAAACTCTTGTCCAGTCGTCTTTAGATGATTTTGGCTATGAACCAGGAAATTGATTTCCTGGTGATGCAGTGGGTGTTCAGGAGATTTGTCAGTTAACCATAGGGTTATTCTTGCCGCAGCCCACTAGGATCGCAGGGTCGAAAGAAAAGATCTGTTAAAAAATCCTTAAACCGTTTTGGTAAATGTACTCGAATCTTCCGAATAATGACTCCAGACACAAGACCAAAACGAATAATCTGAATCTGTTTCTCAATACCGCTAAGGTTGCTGGCGGAACCGAATGAACAGTAATGGCAACGTGAACAGAACGGTTCCGCCAGCAGTTTGTACTTACATCAGACCCAACTGAGATAGAATCCCCTGACCTGTCAGGAACTCGGTCGCGAAACCAATAATGAAACCAAGCATTGCAAGACGACCATTCCAAGCTTCTGCAAACTGTGTAAAGCCGAACTTAGTGTTTTGGTTTTCCATGGATTTAATCCTCAGTAGACGTTAGAGATGAAAATCAACCAGTTGAGAGGCTGAATTGCTTAAGCAACCTGTGCCCCTCAAGATGGACTACCGCTCTGGCTTCCAACAACTAGGCAATGATGCTAACGTTGCCGTCAATGGGGTATCCAACTGCTTTCCAAGCAGCTAGTCCGCCTGTGAGTTCTGCTACGTTTTCGTAACCAGCTTCTTTTAGCAACGCAGCAGCTTGCGCTGTTTCCTGATCATCAGAGCCATACACATAGATGTCTCGAACTAACTCAAGACTCATTAGCGCACGCTCAACTAACTCATTCAGGGGCATCGAAATTGCTCCCATGATGTGACTGATGTTGAAAGCATCTCTGGAGCGAACGTCGATAATAGTGAGAGCTGGTTCGCCCCAGTCAAGCCGTTCTTTCAGCCCTTGGGGACGAGTCTTTGCCTTAAGAGTTTGCGGGATGATGATAAACATGGTTGGTAGGAGCAAAACGTACCGCTACAATGTAACGAAGATTTAAGTAAATGTAAAGTTTAGTAAATTAATTTTGTCAATGGAGTGTTTTTGTGTATCCAAAAATACAGGAAACAATGCTCTCCTAGTCACTCTATGTAGAGTTACAGATCACTAAAGACGCTGAAAGCCTTGTAGAGCAATATGCCATGAAAAGAATCCTGGTTTTAGGTGGTGGAATGGGTGGCGTAGAAGCTGCGATCGCCCTCACCCAAAAGCTCAAGGGCGATTATCAGATTGATCTAATCTCCAACCGTGACTTCCTGTACATCTATCCTGCGTCTATCTGGCTGACTGTGGGTAAACGCACGCTGGAAGACCTCTCGGTGCCCCTGCCACAACTGGCTGAGATTCATGGTTTCAACTTCCTACAAGAAGAGGTCAAGGAAGTCAGGGCTAAAGATCAGTTAGTGCTCACTCTGACTTACCCTTGACCGCCGCAGGGTTTGTCACCGTCCTGCGCAGGTGGCATCAACAGTTGTTGACAACGACCTTATTCCCGGACACGCATAGCCTATGGCGAACCTCGAAGATCTCACCTTTCGCGATCGCGAACCCACCTTCATCCGGTGTGAGATAACCAAGTGATGAATGGATTCTATGTAGAGATAAGCTCTCAAATACGACCCCACCGATAACTTG
>JAIUYC010000628.1 GCA_020216575.1 Coleofasciculus sp. S288
ATTGGAGCCACGATCTGCTGCCTGAGGCACTCATAGGAGCTTCATAGGGTCAAATGTAAAGTTTTATGTCTCAATTCAACACTTCTGGATCTGGGGTTACTTGAGACACTGTAGATCCTTGAGCAGAATCAGCGTCAGCAAGCACCTCTTGAACAGACTCAGTTCGACGGAGCATTGATCTTAAGCTTCTGAGCATATTTTCTGAACCTACAGACTCAAGTTCATCAAGTTTGGTCACAAATTTGCTTTAAACCCTACCCATGTCATGACTTTTTTCCAAACTCTTCTCAAGCCGATCAATCCTATCTTGGAGGGCGCTAACTTGCTCTCTCACATCACGGATTTGAGATATGGTCTCGCTTAGCAACTCATGCTGAGCCATCCCTTGGCGGTGAATTGTATTGATCTGATGTAAAAGCGTTGTTTGAAAATCTTGATTAAGCTTTTCCTGGCGCTGCATCGCGTCTACTAAAAACACTGAAGAGCTTAATAGGGCAGTCTCATTTTCAGAGGCGGCAGAAGAAACCTGCTCAAACTGCTCAACCTTTGATTGAATCTGATCTAATTTGTTCAGAATTAGGTCTTTAATCGTTTTTAGTCTACCAACTACCATTGCTTCCTCTGTACCTCTAAGAACCCGTCAATTGAATCTGGAACTTGTACTAGAACTGCTTTCTAAGCCGTCTTGGATTGATTTGGCAATAATAAACCCAATTGTCTATTGGCAAGCGTTCAAAAGTTTTTGATTCAAACTCGGCATAGTTTCTCCAAGACTCATACAAGCTAGAAATGAGTGCCTGATTGCTAGAACCAAACGTGTACTCTGCAAAATAGGCGTACATTTTATCTTGGGGAATTGTGGAGCCGTTATAACGCTGATGCAGTTTGGCAATCTCAGGAAGTCCTACAGTTTCCCAGCGGGACTTTGTTTTCTGATCAGGATAGTATCGAAAGAAGCCAAATGTCTCAGGTGTGGCGTAAAATCGAGCATCATGCTCTAGAAACCTAAACCAAAGCTCATAATCCATCGCGAAATCGAACTCTTCGTTTATCCACTCGCCTGCTTTCCTAAAGATATCTCTTCCCCAAAAAACACACTCTTGAGGGATATAGTCTGTCCAAACTAGATACTCTTTTGAGTACTCTCTGTAAGGATGAAAATTTGTTTGATAGCCATCTTCTGAAATGAACTTCCGACAGCCATAAACAACATCTGCTTTGGTTTCCTGAAAGTGTTTGATGGCTGTAGAAACGACATTTTCATCTGCGTATACATCATCAGAATTCAGATAGGCTAGAATATCCCCTGTAGCCAATCTAAATCCCTTGTTTAGAGCGTCGGACTGCCCCCGATCTGGCTCAATGATTAGGTGATCAATAAAATCCCTATAGTATTCCAGAATTTTAGTGGTTTCATCGCTGGAGTTTCCGTCAACCACGATGTACTCTATGTCAGGATAATTTTGGCATAGGACACTAAGCAGAGTCTTCTCAATAAATTTCCCTTGATTATACGAAGGGGTGATAATGCTAACCTTCATGTTAAGCGTTGACTCTGTGGGTTTTCTGTGATCCTATTGCCGCCTCAACTAAGTACACCCCAAACAGGAGGAATCAATACATAAAACGCTTCTTTAAGTCATCTAAATCTTGCTTCATCGCAAGCAACTCGTCATGGACAGTCAGCGTATACTTTGCCTGATAGTCAACATAGTATCGATGTAGACGCTGGACTTCGTTGATGAGTTCGCCAAACATCTTGCTATATATCATCTCGCCTTCGTAGTAAGAAGGTAAAGCAGGAGATGATTCGCCCAGGCGAAAGCCTTCATCCTCAGAGCGGACTGAGGGCTTTATGAAGGCTTTCTCGTCTAGAAGAATGTCGCTGGTTTCTGAAGGGATCAGTCCTTCGCGAACGAAAACAATGTCTTTTTGGAGCAAGGCTCCATCGACGGGCGATCGCCATTCTCCAGCATCATCATAGTAGCGAAATCCTAAGTCGGAGATCATGCCTACCATCTCTGCGAGGGTTCTAGCGTCAGCATCATACTGAACGAGGGATAACTCTACAACCAGAATATCGACCTTGGACAAAAACTGGGTTGCTCCTTCTAGAACCAAATGCTCAGCGCATTGAACATCAATTTTTAGAACACCCCGTCCTTCAATCGACAGTTCCTCATAGACTTGATCAAGGGTTTTCACTTCGACTTCCACAGATTCGTATGAACGGAAGTCAGCAGGTTTTAGCAAAGAACTGCCATAGAGATCTTGAGATACTTGCAGGTGTGTTTTTCCAGACTGATTGGAAATTGCTGCTTCTACCAAATCATGATGTCTTAATGATCCAGCGAACTGACGCAATAAGTTGGCATCATGTCTTGCCAACAGTGGATCAATGAGGACGTAGCGAACGCTGGGATATAACTTACTGATGGTGAATGACCAAACACCAACAGAACAGCCTACGTCAATGATGAAATCAGGTTCATACCCTCGCCGCTTTAGCCGACGAAATGAATTGAATGACGGAACAAACTCCGGAAACAAATCGCGTGGTGTCGGCGGTTCAATGAAATAAAGCAGGTCGCTAGGGCGGTGCGGACAGAGTTCCTCAAATCTAAAGTCGATTGGCTGTCCTGCTTCTAGAGATTTCCATAGCCAGGTGTCAAATTTCTTATCTGAAAATGCGTCAGCTAACATAGCAGCCCGCTGCCGCATTTCACGCTGATTGTCGGGAGCAGTAACGTACTCCACAGCTTGATTGAAGCTATCAGGATCATAATCTGAAACTACTCCTACACCGAAGCGCTCAATGAACTTGGCGGCTGCGGTCTTTGGGCTACCTACCACAATCATCGGAATATTTGTGGTAGCCAGTAAGTAAGGAATGCGACTAGGCAGGCTGAGATACCCAACGGGAAGATGTTCATCTTCTTGATCGAGCGTGCTGGAGGGAATTACGGCGTAGGGATATTGCCGCAGCTTTTGCACAAATTCAAACTCATCTTCAATGAAGTTTTGCTCACGAAGAATGCCTTGTTGCAGAAAAGCTTGTTTATCAGCAAGCCATTCAAAATCTTGAACCTGCCCGCTGCGGAACCAATCAATGTGATGCGGGAAACCAGTCAGAAGCTTTTGCAGATTGTTGAACCATCGCTCATTCCAGACGTTCCCAATTAGTACGCCTGTCTTGTCATTGCTTTTGTCATCGGCGGCGGGCTTGAAGTAGTTCTGAATTAGATCACTGGGTACGACGGGTGGAACGAACCAAAACTTTAGGCGATAGCGCTGTTCGTAAGCATCTCTCATTTCAGGAGAAACAGCTAAACGAAGTGAGGATTTTTCTAATAACTCGCGCATCAAGCCATCTGGAATATTCTTAACGTATATGTTCTGATCGTCCAGAATGTAAGTGCAAAGTGGGACGTTGAATATTTCCTTGAGGGCGATCGCCGTAATCAGGTCATCCTTGAAGAAGGGGATGCAGAGAATTCGACGAATGGTTACGTCCTCTAGTTGCTTCAATAGCTTCTTAAAAGACTCTGGTCGAGAACAGCCTCGATGAGAAATTGACAAGCTGAGATCCCCAAACTGATGATCGCCAGCGTAGGTATCCGCAGAGCGAATTGAGATTGTATTCGCCCCTGTGCCAAAGATTCGCTTTACGAGAAGGCCTGTGCCGTGTCGAGTATTGATCTCGTTTGGTGTAATAACAACATCCGCTTTTGTCAGCGTTTTGCCCTTAGGAAATGCAGAGTAACCAGTTAGTAAAGTCTCTAAGCGTCGGCGAAGTTTAGCCTGTTTTGCTGGAAAATTAACCTTCTTCTGCATCTCAAACTGCCGCCTTACGGAATCCTAAATCTGCGATCGCCCAAGATTGGCTTTGATTCGCTCCGTCCTGGCTTACGCATCTGGACTAGTATCGCACAGAATGGCATCAACCATGCCCCGCGCTACGTCTTTCATCTTTCGCTGGGCCCGCCAGCCTAACTTCTCATGCGCCTTTTGGGGACTGCCTCGGTTGACGGCA
>JAIUYC010000629.1 GCA_020216575.1 Coleofasciculus sp. S288
TAATCCTCCGCAGCTAGGGCAGGTATCACCAAACAACTCATAAATATTTTGCCCCTGGCGCTTGCGGGTCAGTTCCACTAAGCCGAGTTCCGAAAGCTGAGCAATTTGCGGTCTGGCTTTGTCCGCTTTCAAGGCTTTGTTAAAGTGTTCTAGTACCTGTAACTGGTCGCGCCTTGAATCCATGTCAATAAAGTCAACAATAATCACGCCAGCGATGTTACGCAGGCGCAGTTGACGGGCGATTTCTGTAGCCGCTTCGCAGTTCGTCCACAAGACCGTTTCCCGCGCTGTGGCAGAGCGGGTAAAAGAACCGGAGTTAACATCAATCACTGTTAGAGCTTCTGTTGGCTCAATGATGATGTATCCACCCGACGGCAAATCGACTCTCGGCTTAAGGGCTTCTCGAATGGCGGCATTGACGCGGAAGTATTCAAGAATTGGGAGGCGATCGCGATGATGGTCAATCAAGACGCCATCTGGCATCCGACCCCCACTCCAGTTGACTAAGTGCTGCTTGACTCGCTTGACTCCGGTGTGGGAATCGACCACAATCCGATTCACATCCGCCGTATACATATCGCGGAGGACGCGCTGAATAAAATCATCATCCCGATTGAGCAGCGCTGGGGGTCGGCTGGAATTCGCTTCCTGCTGGATGACTTCCCACTGTTTTTGCAGCGCTTCTAAATCTTCGATGATGGCTTCTTCCGCTTTGCTCTCAGCTTCCGTGCGCACCAACAATCCCATGCCGGGAGGTTTGATGAGTACGGCTAGCGCTCTAAGACGGTTGCGCTCATTGTCGCTCTTAATCCGCCGCGACAAATTAACACCCCGTCCGTAAGGCATCAATACTAAATAACGACCCGGTAAGCTGATGTTACCCGTGAGCCGAGGGCCTTTATTGCCCGTCGGCTCCTTCATCACTTGCACCAAAACTTTCTGCTGGGGCGTCAGGAGTTCGGTAATCGCACCAGCGCTGCGTTTTAGCCGCAAGGGACCGAGGTCGGTGACATGAATAAACCCATTTCGCTCTGGGTCACCGATATTGACGAAAGCAGCGTCTATTCCGGGTAAAACATTTTCAACAATGCCGAGATATATATCGCTAACCTGGTGGCTACCGGTTGCAACAACAAGTTCTTGAATTTGATCTTCCCAAAATACGGCAGCAATCCGATGTTGCTCTGCAATAATAATTTGCTTTGGCATTCAATTTCCTCAAAAATTGGTAGCACGCTTAGGTACTGAGACTATTTGCCCTCTTGCTTTGGCTACCCAAGATAACTGTGTAAGCGAAAACTCTTGCTTCACTTTGAAAAAAGAGTTTTTATATGACTTTGGAGTGACTGAATGCAACTGACACTCCCCTAGGTCAACCCTTCCCCAATGCAATCGGTAGCCAACGCTATGCCCTTCTACAAAGTTTTACATTTTCCCACGTTATTGGCAGTTGCGCAGTAGGCTGCGATCGCAGCTTAGAAGGCACTAACCTAGAGCGTAGGATTCTTGGCTCACTAGTCGGCTTACCCTTCTGAAAGCTATGAGCGATGAGTTGAAGAGTGGCTGTTTAACCCATCACCTATACCTACTAACTCATCACTCCGATCGGAAGGAACTAATTCATCCCACCCATAGAAGCCGGAGGTTATTGAGGATGGGCTTTCTTGCCCGACCTCTGTAACGAGTGAGTAGAAAGTCTCGAAGAGCTAATCAGTTGCGTACAGCATCTCTACTGCTAGTTTACACGGGTTTAAGCCGATGGAACCTCTAATCACAACTGGCTCCTCTAATGGAGTATTGTACCGCGTTGCTCTTCAGATGCCACGCAACTTAGGTAGGTGCTTGAATTTTTCGGAGTAGCACGCCAGCACTTTATCCAGCTCTGCTGACAAACTGTTTGCCCTCACCCCTTACTTTACTTCATCTGAGAGCTTTTCGCACTGACGGCTTGAGATTGGCGCAGAGACTCAATGGTAGCGATCGCATGGGCTGCTACTCTATCAATCTCCTCTGTTGTATTGAAACGCCCAATGCCAAATCGTATCGAGGTGTAAGCCAGTTTCTCAGAATGCCCTAGTGCCATCAATACATGAGAGGGCGCTGTTTTAACCGACGAACAAGCCGCACCGGATGAAACGGCTACTACAGGCTGTAATCCCAGCAACAGCGCTGAACCATCGACACCCTCGACGCTGATGTTAAGATTTCCTGACAGTCGTTGAGTGGGATGTCCGTTGAGATGAATTCCTTCCAGTTGGCTCAATTGTCGCCACAGGCGTTTTCGTAACTGGGTAAGGCGTTTTGATTCAGACTCCATTGTTTCCAGCCCCAGTTCGACTGCCTTGGCAAACCCGACGATTTGAGGCGTATAGAGCGTGCCTGAGCGCATTCCCCGTTCGTGTCCTCCTCCATGTAGCTGAGGGGATAGCTGGACTCTAGGATTGCGGCGTCTGACGTAGAGTGCGCCAATTCCCTTGGGTCCATAGACTTTATGAGCGGTTAGGGACATCAGGTTAATATTCATTGCCTGGACATCCAAAGGGATTTTTGCGATCGCCTGGGCAGCATCTGTATGGAATAATACCTGATGCTGGCGGCAAATTGCTCCGATTTCCGCCAACGGCTGCAATACCCCAATTTCATTATTCGCCGCCATCACCGACACCAAAATCGTATCGGGACAAATCGTTTTTTCTAACTGGGCTAAGTCTATCAGTCCATCCTGCTGCACGGGCAGGAATGTCACTTCAAAGCCCAAGGATTGTAAATACTGGCAAGGGTCGAGAACGGCATTGTGTTCCGTTTGTACTGTGATAATGTGACGCCCTTTACTGAAATAAGCCTCGGCAATACCCTTAATCGCTAAATTATTCGCCTCAGTCGCACCGCTAGTAAAGACAATTTCCTCTGGTGTCGCGTGGATAGCATCGGCTAATATCTGCCGCGCTTGTTTAACTGCCGCTTCTGCTTCCCATCCATAAGCATGGCTAATGCTGGAGGGATTGCCGAAATGTTCGGTGAAGTAAGGTAGCATCGCCTCTAGTACCCGTTCATCGACAGGCGTTGTGGCGTGGCAGTCAAGGTAAATAGGTCGATGAGACATAGCTATTGGCTGATGAGTTGACCCAATTTTTTTAATATACTCAGAACTTTATACAGTTCATTCTCTCGCTTCCAGAGAGCGAACTTATCAGACAAGGCATATTGAGGTGTACCTTGGTGAGTTAATTTGATGAATCCGAAATCATCGCCATTCGTCAACAAGCCAAAAATCGGTCGCTCAGGCTGGGGATTCTTCAGCATATAAGCTAGACATTGAGGCAGAGCTTCTCGGAGGGAGACACCTGCATTCTTGGATTCGATAATGGCAAGCCATAATTGGTTTTTGAATATTAAGAAATCCAAGCGACCACGGATGACTTTATCTTCATCTAGTACCGAAATCTCTACTGATTTTTCGTCTTTGATATCAAAGGGAGGGATGTAAAAATCGGCTAAGTCGAGTAAATGCTCCACAACTACCATTTTCACCAGATTCTCTGATAAGGCGTGGCGGTCTACCAAGCTGAGATAGTTTCGTTTAACTCGGTCTAGCTGTTGTTTTTCTTGGTCGGTAAGTTCAGGCAGATTGTCCAACCACTCAGTAAAAAATTGGTCGTTATAAGTAATGGTTAAGCCAAAAATTTCGGTTAACTGTTCGAGGGTAATATCTTGTGCTTGGATAACTTGAACCATTGTGAAGCTCTCAATGCTCGTAGTCTGGATAGTAATTCTAATAGTTCATCAGTATAATCCTTATTGCCCTTAAATAGAACAAGAGTACTATAGCGAGTCTCGAGTGATCAAGGTACAGCCGTAGGGGCGAACGGCCGTTCGCCCCTACAATGTGGTGTGTCAGGTTTACCATTTAGATGGATTTTCAGGATGCAATTGGTCAGATGACCATTGTTGGGGATTAGTATCAACATATTGCCTAATTTTCTGCAAAGATTCTTCATTCCGAATCAGATGTTCATAATAGTTCCGTT
>JAIUYC010000630.1 GCA_020216575.1 Coleofasciculus sp. S288
AGGAATTGCCTGTATCGCTCTCACTGGCTGGCGGCAATCGACCCGCAAATCCTCTAAGGTTGAGGAAGAACTATCGGAGCTAGTGCAGAACCTCAAGAAAAGGGAAGCCGAGTTAGAAGCTCTCAAATGGTCAGAATCCCAGCTGCAAGCTAAGGGACTCAGTGCATTTTTGGATGAGGAAGCCACACAAAAGCCAGTCCTAGAGGCTCCAGCTAACAGCTTTAAGACTGAAACTGAGCCGGTGGTTGAACCGCTCGTGATTACAAGCCAACCCCTTGAGGCACAACCCGTGGTTCCCTCTTCGGCAACCGTGCAAGCGTCGGCAGCGAAATTTGCTAGTACTCAAACGTTCTTAGGATATGCTCAAGCCCATGCTACTGCTAAGCCATCCCCTCAAGTGATGACCCCAACCCCTCAGGAGGTGGAGCAACTTCACACTCAACTCCAGCAAATCATGAGTCAGATGGCAGCTTTGCAAACGGCTCTTTCTACGTCACAAGGCGCGGTCAAATCTGAAGAACAAGTGCCTGTAGGTTCCGCTCCCCTACACGTTGTCAAGACTGGGTCAGTGGATAGAACAGCTTAGGGATTGCCAAATCCATTTGAGTGCAAACATTGTAGAGGCGTTCCGGTGGAACGTCTCTAGATTAGACCGCCAAGATGGCCACCCCACGCTTCAGGGTAGGGAATAAGTCAAAGCCAGTTACCAACCAAAACAAAGGGAGCCCAGTAATAAGGATGTTTGTACTTTCTCTGAGTGAGCAGCAATAACTGAGCTTGACGGAGTGCTTCGGCTCGGTTGCCATCGGTTTGGGTAAGATGGCGATAAAACTCCATCATTGCATCGGCTGTGGATTGGTCGTTAACTGACCACAGAGTGGCGATGGTACTGCGAACACCGGAACGCACGGCTAATCCTGCCAATCCTAAAGCGGCTTGTTTGTCTCCAGTAGCTGTTTGACAAGCACTGAGAACCAGAAGTTCAATCGGTTCAGAATCCCTTTGTTCTCTGGTTTTGAGTAATTGAGATAAAGCAGTGGCATTGACTCGTTCATCCCAGGTGAGGAGAAAGGTATCTTCGGGTTTAGAACTAAATTGACCGTGGGTGGCAAGGTGAACGACTGCAACGGGAAGAGTCTTAATCTGATTTTCTAGGGCAGCACGAGTGAATGCCTCATTCAGCAGGATTTCCGAAGGGAGGTTTGCACTAATGTATTTGACTTCTTCCTCTACATAAGGTAAAGCAGAAAAGCTTTGACGCGCTGCGGTTAAGCCTGCCGTTAGGGATTGCAGTTGAAGTTGTTTGAGCGATCGCGGTTCTAGTAATTGCAACCCTGGCGTTAAGGCAATACTATACTTTTCAATCAGATACTGTTTTCCATCGTGGAGAGCTGCCATTGGGACGTTGCGCAACACACCATCAAGAACAAACACTAAGGTCTTGATGTCACGTTCAGCTAACTTATTTTCTACAGGTCGAATCAGCCAATCATAAACCGTTTGGGAAATACTGAGCAGCTCTTGGTCGGAGAAGACGGGGTTCATTGTCTGTCGCCACATATTAATTGTCTCTTCGACTGCCGCTTGCGGTAAATTCGTGCTGTAAGACTGGAGCGGTTGTCCGGGTAAGGAGAGAATAACGGCTAAACGGTCTGGCAGGATAATGGGATAAAGGACAGCAGCGTTGCGATCATCTTCCTCAATCACGGTGTCAATTTGCTCGGTTTTGGCCTTCAAGCAGGGTGTGCGAAAGAAGTTTTCTAGTTCTGCTAACTGAAGGGATTCAATGACATTCCGCGCTTGCTTGAGATTGTCCGGCGAGGGGGATTGCAACAACAGGCTAACGAGGTGACGATAAATGGGTTCGATTTGCTCTTGGAAGGAGAACTGAACGTCAGGGTTCATCGTTACCAAGTCGCTGCGTAACGATTTCAGGATATCAACGGCTTGTTGATTGGCTGCGATCGCACGTTTAATCTCTCCTTTACGAGTCAGCACTCGTGCCAGTTGCCATTGCCATTGATAGGAAATATCAACAGCATTAATGCGATCGCAAAGTATCAAAGCTTGTTGGGTTAAGCGTTCAGCCTCAGACCATTGCTGGGTTTGTTCGTACAATTTCCCTAATGTGCCAACAGCCAGAGATTCTGCTCTTTGGTCGTTTAAGGGTTTCGCCTCTTGAATGGCTCGAGCTAAGAGTTGAGCGATGTCTTGGCGATTGGGGAGTTTGGCGTTATTTTTTCGCTCAACCCCTATTAGCTGCATGAGGCTCTCTGCCAGGTTAACTCGAGCATAGATGGTATCTCGACTGGGAGGCAGGTTGGAGAGGTTGGTGTGAATCGAGGGTAATAATGCCTCAGCATCAGTAAGCTGTTTCAGGTGAACCAGCAGCTTGAGTTGATTAAGTTGAGCTTCCAATTGACTTAGGGGATGCGTTGCCGTTTCCGCCGCCTGTTGATAATACTGCAATGCCGCTTGCATCTCTCCCAAGCCGCGTGTTGTATTGCCGAGACTAAACAGGGCAGCACTGATGTCTGACGCAGAATTTAGCGATCGGGCAACGGCTAAACTGTCTTCTAAAATCTCCTGAGAGGCTTGGAGATCGCCAACGGCTTGCCAAGCTAGTCCCAGACTGCGTAATCCCGTTACTTTAACAAGGGAATTCGGTTGAGTGTTTAGCTCCTGCTGCACCTGTTCTAAAAGTTTGAGCGATCGCCAGAACATGCCTAAACTTTGCCATGCTTGAGCCTGATTGATTTGGCTCCCCAACACTCCCATTTCATCTTTCGCTTGAGCATAGGCAGTTTCAGCTTCTTGCCACGTATGAAGAGCGGATTCTGTTTGTCCGGTTGCCAGTTGAAGACTGCCTCGGATATTTAAGGCTTGTGCGAGGGTGGCTACATCGGGTTGAGTTTGGAGTAAAGTAAGGCTTTGATGAATTGCTGCTTCTGCTTGTTCCCATTGGCCTAAGTTTTGATGAGCCAAGGATAAATAATTAAAACTCAACGCTTGCCCTTGGAAATCGCCTGCTTGTTGATAGCGCTGTGCAGCTTGTTGCCATGCGATCGCAGCATCGGCGAACCGTCCTGCGTCATAGTGGGTTTGACCTTGAGTAAAAAGGGTTGGCGCATCAATTGGTCTTGAATTTTGGTTGTTCCCCTGAACGTCTCCATTGAGTAAAGGAGGCTGCAACGAAGGAGGAAGATGTTCTGCTGCAACAGGAGCAACTACCGTGACTAACAAGACTGTCAATAAGAGCCATCCGATGAAAGAAAGTAGCTTTCTATAGCCTCTTCCGAACCATCTCACGATCCGTCTCCTACTCTATAAATTCTGAGATATGTTCACAGGACTGAGATGACATAGCCGTAAACTCCCCTCTCAACGGTTCAGCCGTGAGGATAACCGTGCCATCTTGATCTACAACCCAACCTTGAGCTTCTATCAATGTTTGATTATTCGTTGTTAGTTCTTCGTTATAAGTTAAGGCTTGTGCCGTGCGATCGCGTGCTTCGTAATTGCGGTTATCTTGCCAAACAGCACGTCCACGCAGATATTCAGTAGGATTATAGGGAATACCGCCGCGCCCAGTCACCGTAAAACTGTTGCCCTGATCAGCCGGACAACCTGCCACAATTTGATTGGAAGGATCGGAAAGAGCCGATGGCAATTGAGTTAATCCCCTAGATGGATCGACATCAGGCGTGTTGATATCGACCCGACCATCAATACCTAATTGAGAACTGGCAGTAATTTCGCTGATGGGCAGGGGTTGTTTAGTGTTATTTAGCTGTAAGCCGTAAATGCCTTGGGCAGTAATATTAATATTCCCCCCATTGCCTTCATTGGCATTAGCTGTGATGTCGCTGTTTTCTTCTGGGACAGCCACAATAAATCCGGCATTAATGTTCATGTTACCGCCGTTGCCGCGATGGCTGGGTTTCTCTCCGGCTCGAGTGGAGATTTGACTGCCGTTACGCAACGGCACGATGTTGGAAACCCGCAGGTTGATATCGCCCCCT
>JAIUYC010000631.1 GCA_020216575.1 Coleofasciculus sp. S288
GAAAGCTCTCAATCGGTTGCTAATTCAAATCCAACGTCTACCAGGATTAGCCAGATCGAATCACCCAGACTATTTTGATGCCTTGAATCGAACCTGGCAGTGGCTCAGTCAAACTATTCAAAACTTCGAGCCACGTCCTCCTTCCTATCAAGAAAGCTTGGTGAAGTGGATTAATGGTTACCTCTACTGGCGAATTCGCGATCTTTATGTCCCTGATGACCGTATCCCGCGAACTTTTGATGAATTGCTGGGAGGAGGGGAAGCAGGGCAAGCCTATTTGGAACAGCTTTCAACAACAGGTGCTAGCCTTCCTAATTCAACGGGGATTGATGGATATATTGAACAACTCCAAAGGGAGGAAAAGCAACGCATTGGTCTAGAACTGGAACGGTACATTGAGGACGATCCAGATGGAAAATTACAAAAATGCCATCCTAGAGCATCGTCTCAGTGTAACTGCCAATTCCTTAGCCAAAGATGCAGTTTGAAAAACCCTCCCGATAAATTCACTCAGTTGGCAAGAGAGTTGGACGTAAATTACCAAGTCCTAGTCGCCCACTGGAAAAGAAAGTGTTTGCCACTTCTACAAGACATTGCAGTAAGTCTGGGATATGAGCCTGACCAAGAGCCATGAATAACGCACAAACTCCCCTGTTAACAATTTCACTGGGCGGTGAAGCCCATCGCTTTGCTCGGCAATTCGCTGCCCAACAAGCGACACCCCAGAAAGGGAAACGAGTTTACTTCAATACGCTAGCTGTTTACGCCGTTCACAGCTACCTAAAATGCCTGCAAATTGAGACAAGTCTCCGTCAAAGTGACTGTTGGCATCCAGGAAAGCGGGCTGTATTGGATGTCGCTGATTTGGCTCTACCTGATATTGGTAAATTAGAGTGTCGCCCGATTCCAACAGGAGAAACGGCTTGTCCTCTCCCTCCCGAAGTAACGGAAAATCGGATTGGCTATGTTGGCGTACAGTTTGGGGAAAGCCTCTCAGAAGTGCAGCTTTTAGGATTTTCCCCTGCTGTTGATGCCGACAATCCACCCGAACAACTCCAGATTACTGATTTGCAACCGCTCGATGCTCTAATTGACCATATCCATCAGCTTAAAGTCAAAATGGCGATCGCTTCCGAAGGCATCAACAACGTATCTTCGCCACAAACGATAGGAGCAGATGCCGTACCAGTACGGGCAGACGCTACCTCACCCAGCCAAACTATCATGAACTTGAGCCGTTGGCTTGACAACATTTTTGACGGAGGATGGCAGAGTTTAGACGCCTTTTTGGGGACAGCTAATTCAGCTTGGAGTTTTAGAAGTGTGATTCACGTCGCAGACAACAGACTCGCTTACCCAGAAAAAATCATCCGAGGGATTAAGTTAATTGACTTGGGTATCCAACTAGCGGGTCATCCAGTCGCCTTGGTCGTCACTCTCATACCCGAAACTGACCAAAAAACCAACCTAATTCTACAAGTGCATCCGGCTGCCGGTCGAACCTATCTCCCCCAACATACTCGATTGACTGTATTCGATGAATATGGGGCAACCTTCTTAGAAGCCCAAGCCAGAAGCGCCGATAATTTTATCCAATTGCAGTTTAGTGGCAGGAGAGGAGAACGTTTCAGCATCCAAGTTGCTCTAGGTGTTGCCAGCATTACGGAAGATTTTGCGATCTAAGTGAATCAATGCTAATCAAAAAACTATCATGGGTAAGTTCGTTGTCCTTCAATTTCTAGATGGTAGCTTTGAGCAGGGTTTTTTAGTCACATTGCGGATTGGGGAAGATAGCAATCCTTTCCCGACAGAGCGAGTCGGCAAGCTTCCTCCAGCCCCAGAGATTCCCCAACACTACAGTCGTTGGCAAGACATTTATTTCAATCTGGGCTTATCTCTAGAATGGTCTCCTCGACTAGAAGCTCCAGCCGCCCAAGTAACAAATTATTCCATTCAGGACTGCAACAACGCAGCCAAAGTGCTGCACCATAGCCTCAATAGCTGGCTCCGCTCTGAGTCCTTTCTCTCAATTCGGGAAAAAGTGCTGGCAAACATCAGCAAAGAGGATGAAGTTCGGGTGTTTCTGCAAGCTCAAGACCCCTTACTACAGCGCTTACCTTGGCATTTATGCGAACTATTCGAGAATTTCTCTAGGGCTGAAATTGCCTTAATTCCCCCTGATACTGAGCTATCAGAACAAGCCTCATCGCCTAGAACTAAGGTCAACGTCTTAGCGATTTTCGGAACTAGTAAGGGAATTAATACCCAAGAAGATCGGGCTTTGCTGAAGCAATTACCCAACACTGAACCCACGTTCCTGGTTAACCCGCAACGCCAGCGACTCAACGACCACCTGTGGGATCAAAGCTGGCCGATTTTCTTTTTTGCTGGACATAGTTCCAGTCAAGCTAATGGTGAAATCGGTCGGATTTATATTAATGAAACTGAAAGCTTAACCATTGATGACTTAAAGTATGGACTGAAACGAGCGCTTAAAAATGGTTTAAAGCTAGCAATTTTTAACTCATGTGATGGCTTGGGATTGGCACGCGCTTTGGCGGATTTGCACATTCCTGCCGTGATTGTGATGCGGGAACCTGTGCCAGATGAAGTGGCGCAAGCTTTTTTGAGGTATTTTCTGCAAGCCTTTGCCCAGGGACAGTCACTCTATTTAGCTGTAAAGGATGCACGAGAAAGGCTACAAGGACTGGAAGGTCAATATCCTTGTGCGACCTGGTTACCGATTATCTGCCAAAATCCTGCCGAGCCGCCCCTGTATTGGTTCAATCTGATTGGACGTAAGCCTATTGCTAATATGGGGTGGTTTCTACGTGCTGGGATAGGGCTACTTGCAATGTCCTCGGTTATTGCGCTCTCAGTTTTAGTGATTATCAAGTGGTTTTCCACTCCCACTCCTCCTCCTCAATTCTTCCAAACCAGCACGGGGGAAGAACTTTTAATAAATGCCGTCAAAACTCCCGATAAAGAAGCTGGAGTGCAAGCGTTTGCTTCTGGTGATTTTGCAACTGCAATTACCAAACTAGAATCGTCATTGCAGATGAAAGGGAATGACCCAGAATCGCTAATCTACTTAAATAATGCTAGGGCTGCCCAGAAGGGAAATCCGTTCAAAATTGCCGTAGTGGGTCCTATTGGTAACAATTTGGATATAGCGCAAGAAATCCTGCGCGGTGTGGCTCAGGCTCAAGATGAATTTAATCGCAACGGCGGCTTTAATAGAAGACTGTTGCAGGTCGAGATTGGTAATGATAATAATGACCCCGATATTGCCAAACAACTGGCTACGGACTTTGTGAACGACAGTAGTATTCTAGCGGTGGTGGGACATAATGCTAGCGAGGCTTCGATCGCAGCCGCTTCGGTGTATCAAAAGGCAGGATTGGTGATGATTTCTCCCACCAGTGGCGCTACGGATCTTTCTGGACGTGGCAGTTATATATTTCGGACTGTCCCGACTGATCGCATTGATGCAAATAACCTTGCCGATTATGCGATCGCAACGGCCAACAAAACTAAAATTGCTATTTGTACAGATTCCAAATCCCCCTATAGTGAATCGTTCAAAAAAGAGTTCAGAGCGGCTGTATTTGCACAGGGTGGCAAAGTTAGCGACGTAGACTGTGACTTTTCTGCCGATAAATTCAATCCCACTGCGGTCATGACTCAATTTATCAGCGATGGTGCAGATAGTTTGCTGTTGTTGCCCTCAGTAGACAGAATTAACCAAGCTACAAACATGGCAAAAATTAATAAAGGGAAACTGGATCTATTCAGTGGTTCCACCATGTATACGTCTGAAACCCTAAAGCTAGGGCAAGCAGATGTGAATGGCATGGTATTTTCCGTCATTTGGCATCCTACACAATTTCCAGGAAGCCCTTTTTCCGTCAATGCGGCTAAACTTTGGGGTGGAGTTGTGAATTGGCGCACGGCGATGGCTTATGATGCAACTCAAGTTGTTATTACAGCCTTGAAGCAGAGCAACACTCGTCAAGAC
>JAIUYC010000632.1 GCA_020216575.1 Coleofasciculus sp. S288
TAAAAAGCCGCGACATCCTGCTGCAACTGCCAGCGTAAACAAGGCTAAACACAAGGCTTGGCTGTGTCTTTGTCCCGCTCCACGTCGAGGATCAGGCAAGTGAGCAAAGGCTTCTACAATTGCGAGCGTCGTCATGACAGGGCAGGAAAGAGCGACACTGCAAGTTTACGGCAAACAACCGTCTCTGTCTAGAATGAAATAGCCCTGGGGTTTAGACTTAGATTTTTCAAGTCAATTAGTCTCAGCGGTACAAGCTGGGGTAGTAGACGGAGTTAAGTATTTGTTGGTTGTCCATGTTGTTCAAGAAGATGCCGGGGAACCTGCTACACAAAGTATTGAGATTAATAGAGGACACTATAGGAGGCTCTCATCCAATGAGAGAAATGGATAGTTGACGCTGTATAACAATCCGCTTGCACCCGACCGTTTAGAGTTTTTTCGTTGAGTTCGAGAGGTTGTTAGCGGCGGGTGAAGCGGAACGTTATGCCGACAACACATTACTCCATTGAGCCTGAACGATATCAGGGTGGGTACTTTTAAAAGAAATAGATGCTTAATTCTTGGTGTCAGCCATGTCTGCTGTCCGTTCTTCACCCAACCCATCACCCTTCACCCAATATCAAAGACAATTCCGTCAGGCTCTCAGTGACGAAATCAAATCTCTACGAAAGCTGGGTGGGCAGACAACTACCATCACCGATGGTCGCCATCTTGGTAAACGCAGCGGTAAACACCTCTATTCCTTCACCACTGACACCGAAATTCGCTTCCCCGACGACACTCCAGTCGATCTAGTTCACCAAAGACAACGCTATCCAGGAATTCTGCTGTCGATCGAGGGCTTCGATCTCCTCATTGCCATTGAGAAAAACATCGGTGAGCAAGTTCCATCCGTCAAGATGACCACTGAACCGTGGTTTCTCCTTGAGGAATTGCAGAAACGGCTCGACACCGCTACCGCCAGCCAAACCGCAAACCGTAAACTGGCTTTGAACCTGCTCAGCGATTCAGCAACCTCCCGCCCAACAAACGACACTCAATTTGACGACTTTCGCCCCCGTATCGAAACTCAAATTCAACAATCCCTCAACTACAACTGTTATCAAGCAGAAGCAATTACCCATGTTCTTCAGCATCCGGTAAGCTTTATCTGGGGACCACCCGGAACCGGAAAGACGAGCACCCTTGGACTTACGGTTGCGTCCCTCGTCCATGCAGGGGAATCAGTCCTGGTACTTGCCCATAGCAATACAGCAGTTGATACGGCAATGAAAAGCCTCGCCAAGTACCTCTGTAAATCTAGCTACTACAACGAAGGCTTCATTCTCCGCTTTGGCATTGCCACCCCTGGCACTTATGATGACTACCCCTTAATCAACGTTCGGGGCATTGCCAAAAGACAAAACGCTCCACTGATTGAAAAAATTGAAGGGCTTGAGCGCGAGCGGAAACGATTAACTCAACAATCTCGTGCCTCTGGTTTAACCACCCAGCAAAAGTCTGCTTTACAAGAGCGCATCGCCAAGATCCGAGAGGAACTGCACCCTCTAAAACAACAGCTACGCCAGAAAGAATCTGAGCTAGTCCGAAAAGCAATGGTCGTCGGTTGCACCCTCTCAAAAGCAGCGATCGCCCAGGAAATTTACGAACGCCAATTCGATGCAGTCATCATCGACGAAGCCAGCATGGCTTACATCCCTCACTGTGCCTATGCTGCAACACTAGCAAAGCGACGAATCGCAATCTTTGGCGACTTTCGCCAACTCGGTCCTATCTCTCAAGCAGAAACAGATAACGCTCGAACTTGGCTGCAACGCGACATTTTTGAAGAAGCAGGCATCATCGATCGCGTTAACCGCAATCAACTGGACGATCGTATGGTGCTACTCCAGACCCAGTACCGGATGCATCCCTCCATTTCAGCTATTTCAAATTGCCTGTTTTACAACAATCAACTTCAAGACGGGGAAGGCGTAAAAGCGCGAACGCAACCGATAGTTGATGCTCAACCAAATCCAGGTCAATCCCTCATCTTCTATGATCTGAGCCGTGCCTCTGCCTTCTGCTTTAGTGATCAAGAATCTCATAGCCGCTTCAACCTCATTTCTGCCCTCATCGCTGCCGATATTGCATACAAGTCAAAACAGGCAGGAACCGAAAGCGTTGGCATTATTACACCCTACAAAGCACAGTCACGCTTAATTCACCGTATCCTCAGGGAAACACACCTGGAAACAGTAAAAGCCTCTACCGTTCACCGCTTTCAAGGCTCTGAACAACATCTCATTGTTTTCGACTCAGTTGATAGTACGCCTCAAAAGAAAGTAGGAGTGTTACTCCAAGGAGGAATGCAAAGTACAGCATCTCGACTAGCAAACGTTGCGGTTAGCCGTGCCCAGGGCAAATTTGTTGGGCTATTTAATGACGCTTACGTGCGGCAACAACTCGATTCATTTCATATCTTCCGCAAATTCAGCGATCGCCTTCGCAGTAGTTCCCAAGTCTTGCCTTTAACTTTTACCGATGTAGCCAATTCCACTGTTTGGCAATTTACCCTCTCTGGTATCACAGTTTATCCAAATTCAGGTGCAGCTCGGCAGGCTATTCAAGCAGATTTAGCAACTGCCCAACATGCTGTTGCGATCGACTGGCCTACACGACTCAAGACTGCTCAACACTTCTCCCTCACTTCCTTACGACCCGGCACAAACATCATTGCTCGTGGTTCAGAGATCGCTTCAAGTATTGCTAATTTGCCTAACACCCGAATTTGGCGTTCTGACTCCTTCAGCAATATGGGAATTGTCGGCATTGATCAACAAATTCTTTGGGTCTACACCAATCCCAGCGCTCAAAGTCCGGTCTTCAAAATCGCCCTTCCTAACACAGTCAATCTCCTCTACACCTTCCTTCAACTCCTACCTGCCGATAGCGGAGCAAGTGTGGCACAAAGACTGTTAAGCAATCAAGCTCCCTTTGGCTCCTGTGAAATCTGTTCACAACCTCTTTGGCCGCAACCTGCCCAGAACAAATATTCACGTCCTCGGATTAGCTGTGTGAATCATCCCCGGCAAGGGCGTAACATGAACCAGAAAGATGCGACCCAGTATGCCCAGTTTATGGGACGCACCTGTGAAGCCTGCGGTGCTGCCCTACAAGGTCTACAGAATGGTGCTACAGGTCAAATTTTTCTCGCCTGTAGCCACGCTAGTTGTAATTGGAGGACTAGCCTGAATCAGATCATTTAACATAGAATTTTCTGGGGAGGTTTTCTCAAATGTCAAAGCTACTTGAACGAATTACAGTAAATCCTAGACAATGCGGTGGTCGCCCGTGTATCCGTGGCATGAGAATTCGCGTATCTGATGTTTTGGATTTATTCGCAGCGGGATTGAGTGCTGAACAGATTTTAGAGGAACTTCCTGATCTGGAAATGGATGATTTGAGAGCCTCGCTTGCCTATGCGTCACGTAAACTCAATCATCCTGTTTTAGTTACATGACAACGATTTGGATTGATGCCCACCTGTCACCTGCGATCGCAACTTGGATTACAGATACATTTGGGGTGACAGCCTTAGCTTTACGTGATCTTGGTTTGCGAGATGCTGAAGATCCAGAAATCTTTGAGGCTGCAAAAGCCCAGAGAGTGATTTTCATGACTAAAGACAGTGATTTTGTGGATTTGGTTGATCGCTTAGGGGCACCACCACAAATCATTTGGCTAACGTGTGGAAACACATCAAATGCTCGGTTGCGCGAGATTTTGAGTTCGGTTTTGCTAGAAGCACTAGAGTTACTACGTTCTGGCGAAAAGTTAGTGGAAATTAGTGGAGATTAGCACGGCTGCATAACAAATCGATGGAGCCGACCGTCGAGAGGTTATCCAATGGGTGTTCTAGGTTATCTACGGCGGCTCATCTCAATCCTATATTCCGCAGGTTGACAGATATTTTTAGTTGTGCGTTGCCCTGCCGATCGCTGAAAGTCTTATGGACAAGCAACCCGAAAATATGT
>JAIUYC010000633.1 GCA_020216575.1 Coleofasciculus sp. S288
AAGCACATTGAGTAGCCGTGTGCGGTGAAAGTCGCAAGCACGGTTTCGGATGGGAGGGGAGAAATAGCAATATTTCTCCTCGACCCTACCTAATATTTGCCGTTGATGCAAGGCAGAGGGCAGAAGACAGAAGGCAGAAGGGAAGAGGGTCTGACTCTCTTAACATTTGTTTACATACCTTCGTTTATTTGTGCCTACCTACTTAATAGGGAGCATTCTGATGCAAACTATAGCGGTTCTCAAATGATTGAAGTACGGGCGGGTTTATCGGATTGAGCCGTGGGAAGCAGATATCTCGGTGAAACCCGCCCCTACGACTCCTGAATCTAGGTGTATCTCAGTCAACCAAGAAACGCTATAGATGCACATCAGCTTCAAGAAGTTTTCTTCAACCAGCTAAACATAGCTCGTAAATCTTTGCCAACGTCCTCAACAGGATGTTCAGCTTCCTTGCGCCGCATGGCTGTAAATCCGGGTTTGCCAGCCTGATTTTCTAACACAAATTCACGAGCAAATTGACCGTTTTGAATTTCGTTGAGGATTTTCCGCATCTCGGCGCGGGTTTGGTCGTTGATAATCCGAGGTCCGCGAGTATAATCGCCGTATTCAGCGGTATTGGAGATGCTATCACGCATTTTTGCCAAACCCCCTTCGACAATCAAGTCAACAATCAGTTTGACTTCATGGAGGCATTCAAAATAAGCTAATTCCGGTTGATAGCCAGCCGCAACTAACGTTTCAAATCCAGCTTTAATTAAGGCACTCAAGCCACCACACAACACAGCTTGCTCACCGAACAAATCAGTTTCAGTTTCTTCGCGGAAGGTGGTTTCCAAGATACCTGCACGAGTGCCACCAACACCTTTAGCATAGGCCATGGCGCGATCGCGGGCTTGCCCCGTAGCATCCTGATACACGGCAAACAGACAGGGAACCCCTTCTCCCTGTTCGTAGGTGCGCCGTACCAAATGTCCTGGTCCCTTGGGCGCAACCATAATTACATCGACATTAGCTGGGGGGACAACTTGACCAAAGTGGATGTTGAAGCCGTGGGCAAAAGCAAGAACATTTCCTTCGGTCAAATTTGGCTCAATTTCGTCCTTGTAAACCGTTTTTTGCACTTCATCGGGCAACAGAATCATGATTAAATCCGCCGCTTTAGCCGCATCAGCAACCGAGTGGACGGTTAAACCTGCGTCTTTTGCTTTTATTGCCGACTTGCTGCCCGGATACAGCCCCACAATGACGTTCATGCCACTATCTTTAAGATTGAGGGCGTGGGCGTGACCTTGAGAACCATAGCCGATGATGGCGATTGTTTTATCAGAAAGTAGGTCTAAGTTGGCATCCGCGTCGTAATACATCCGGGCCATAGAAGCATCTCCTTGAGCAAAGCGTGTGAGGGATTGCGAACTCTTGATTTTACCAGAGTCCGAGGTGCTAAAAGCAAATGACCCAGAAAGGCAGAAGACAGGAGGCAAAGGGCAGAAGGCTTGTTTTTATGTCCTGTCCTGCTTGAACTTTAAGTTTGATGTAAGTTGAACGTAAGGCAGACGCGATCGCAAGCATCGGCATTCGATACTAAAAATAGCTCGTCTTAGTGTAGTCGATGAAGATTCCAGACGCTTTAAAACCATTAGTAGAACGTTTCCAAGTCCTTGACGGAAAAGGACAACTGTGGTCGCCGTCTAGTCAATTTTTGGGGTTGCTTTCGTCTGACTCACATCACAAGCACTCTATTATTAACCCACAAGGGGAGTACGGGAGTCCTTTCTCTCCAACGAGCATCCAAAATCCGCAGGGACAGTATGGGGGTTCTGATGGAATGTACAGTCCTTTTAACCCAAATTGTTCTAATCCACCCGTCATTTTGTACCAGAACCAGCCAGTGATAGTTGTGACAAGTAATCCTAACGTTTTTACGAATGGCTTGAAACGTGTAGACCCTTATTTAATGCTTGCGATTTACGAAGAACTTGCTAGCGCTAAGTTAAAGAGCTAGACGGTTAAAACCGCAGCTACAGCACTTTGCAAGTTGGTGTGATAAAGTTTTGGCACGGGGAATGGAGATAAGCATTCAACAATCGTAGTAGGGACAAGATTTGCGATCGCCAAAGCACTCAAACGGCATAAGGCAGGCTTTAGGCCTGCCTTACGATTTTTTCCTAGCTTTCCAAGTGCCGCCGTACACGTAGTGCGGATTATTTTGACTTAGGGAAGCCCAACAACTCAGTTCCTTGGAAACCGCTTTGCTGTCACACACAAACATCCACTTCCCAAACTCGTCATATTGTACTCGGTAAAGAACCGATGCTGGTTGTCCGCAACGGTCACAGCATTTCACTCGTGGTGAGCGACCCATTTTTTTTCTTTTTGCCCCTTACCGTCACTTTAGACAGCATCCGACGTTTGAGGTCGGGCAAAAATCATTCGCCCTGCGGACGTCTGCAACGCCGAGGTCACGATAACCCTTAATTCGCCACCCACATAGTTGCTTCCTTCTTCCACAACGACCATCGTGCCATCATCCAGATAGCCAACTCCTTGAGCGGGCTCTTTGCCCTCTTTAAGAATTTTCAGCTCGAGACTATCACCGGGGAGATAAATCGGGCGCACCGCTTGAGCTAGGTCGTTGACATTCAGAATCGGCACTTTCTGCAATTGAGCAACTTTACTGAGGTTGTAGTCGTTGGTTAACAGTGTGCCATTAATTTCCTGGGTAAAACGCACTAACTTGGCATCTACCGTAGAAAGGTCTTCGTAATCGGCAGGATGAATAACGAGGCGTTCGGGGTAAGCTTCTTGCATGCGATTCAGAATATCTAATCCGCGACGCCCCCGAATGCGCTTTTGATCGTTAGCCGCATCAGCCAATTGCTGCAACTCTTGCAAGACAAACTGCGACACGATGATTTGACCTTCGATAAAACCCGTGTTGAGCAGTTCCTCAATCCGACCGTCAATGATGCAGCTAGTATCTAAAACCTTACTCGATGCAGGTTTAAGCGTACCTTCTGCGATCAAAATTGTTTCCAGGCTATTGGGGTTGATCAGGCGCAAAAAGGCGCGTCCGTGGGTATCCGCCAGACTGACACCCAAGAAGGAAAACATGACACTGCCCAAAATCCCTGCCAAAGGCTTGATAAAGCTAAAATCAAATGGAATCGGCAGCAGAAAAATGGGAGCCAGCATTAAATTTGCTAACAGCAGCCCCAGCACTAAACCGATGGCTCGGGTTAAAATCACCTCGGCTGGCATTTTGCGAATTTGGGCTTGGAATCGGCGATAGGTGACTTGGACGCTTAGCCCCACAGCAAATCCAACAATGGCAGCAAAGCCAGCGGTGATCCAGCGCAACGCCTCTAAATTGGAGACCTGATCCTGGACAGCACGGGGAAGCAGTTCTACGCTATCGAACCCTATCCCTGCTGCTGCTAGGATGAATAAAAGAATAATGACAAAATCAAGCATTGTTCCAACTCAAGTAATTTGGTTTGGCAATTCCTTAGGGGATTTACATAGACAAAAAAGTGATACTCGGTAATCAGATTCATTATATCTGTCGCGTCATTTTGCGTTCTTGCGTCGAGGGGCTTAAATTACCCTGTAATTTACACCTAAACCTCGCCAAAAGTTTGACAATAGCGTTCTGGCTCTCTCCTGCATCATTTTTGTCTAGCTTTCCCTCTCCTATTTTTCTCAAGATTCCAAGCCACTCGGCAAACATTCACACAACTACATCTATCGCCATAAAATCAATCCAAAGAATTCATTAAATTAATAAGTGTTAACCAACGTTTAAGAATTGACTGAACAGTTGAAGACTCGCAACGAAAGAACGTGTTAAATCGTTTACACAATTCAGAGAAAGGAATCGATTCTGTAACTCCTAGCTCCGCCTACGTTCATATTCCCTTCTGCCGACGCCGATGTTACTACTGTGATTTCCCCACCGCGGTGGTAGGAGACAAAGCGACTGGTAGCAATTCGGGTACTATCGAGCAATACATTGAGGT
>JAIUYC010000634.1 GCA_020216575.1 Coleofasciculus sp. S288
TGGCACATAAGCGAGCGAAGTTAATATCTTGGGGTGTAGCAAAGAATTCCTCAAACGGCGGATCGAATTTGGAGATAGGCAACATTTCAAAAATGCCGCCGCCATTGTTGTTGATTAAGACAATGGTTAAATGACCGACAAACTTGCTTTTCACTAAAAAACCATTGGTGTCGTGTAACAAAGCTAAATCACCCGTTAGCATCACACTGCTTTGATTGCGGTAAGCAATGCCCAAAGCAGTCGATAACGTACCATCAATCCCGTTAGCTCCCCGATTGAAATAAGGTCGGACGCGGTGGTTGTTAGGTTTCCAAAAGAACTCAACGTCCCGTACTGGCATACTGTTGGCAATAAATAAAGGGGTTTCTGGTGGTAGGGTTTGAGACAGTAACCAGGCAGCCTTACCTTCAAATAGCTGGCTCATAGTTGCCATTTCCTGGTCAATTGCCGACCGTACTAAGGCTTCAGCAGCACACCATTGATAGAGGTAAGGAGAGGTATCAACTTCCCCTAATCCCCCCTTAGCAAGGTGAGGAATGGCAGAAGCTAGTTGTTCGATTGTTGTCCGCAGGTGAGTCGTTTTTCCATGCAGAGCGTCGAGGTTGTGGTAACTCGGGTCAATCACCCAGCGTTGCGGTTGACACTCATCCAACCAGGCACGCAGTTCTTTGCTAGTTGGGAGTTCCCCGATATGAATCGCCATTTTTGGCGCTAGCTGTTGTGCCAGTTGTCGGTTACGCAGAATCAGGTCGTAGGTAGAAATAAGATAGGGGTTGAGTCCGGAGTAGTTTCTGACTGGCGAGAGTCCTTCCGCGATTACAGCCCATCCTAAAGCTTTAGATAAGTTTGCGATCGCTGCACAATAGTCTCGTGGGCGTTGAGGTTGGGCAGGACCCACAATGATGATACCTTGCTCGCATTGTTGCCATTCTTGAAAGAGGGGGAGAGGGGGAGATGGGGCGAGAGGAAAAAGGGGAGAGGTGATGGCAGCGAAGAAGTCTTCGGACTGGAATTGAGACTGGAGGGCGTCAGTATCGAGTTGCGGCAATGGGGCGAGGGGGTCGCGAAAGGGTATATTAAGATGAACGGAACCAGGGACTGGAAAACGCGATCGCTCCCAAGCATGAATAATAGTTTGCCGCAAATAATTCAGCATTCCAATTTCCAGAGACGGCACGGCTAACTCAGCTTGCCAGTTAGGGTAATTGCCATATAACTTGAGTTGGTCAATAGTTTGCCCTGAATGACACTCTCGCAGTTCCGGTGGACGGTCAGCAGTCAAAATCAACAACGGTATTCGACTTTCTCTAGCCTCAATTACTGCTGGGTAGAAATTAGCACCGGCGGTTCCAGATGTACAAACGAGGACAACAGGGCGTCTGGTTGCCCGGGCAATTCCTAAAGCAAAGAAGCTAGCTGAACGTTCATCTAGAACCGGAATAGCCTCTATTTGGGTTTGTTGGGCAAAGGCGAGGGTGAGAGGGGTTGAGCGTGACCCCGGACAGATAACTGCTGTGGTCAACCTCAAGCGTCTCAGGGTTTCTACCAAAATTGAAGCCCAAACGGTGTTGGTATTGCGAAAATCAATGGGCATTGGTTAGGCAAAAAGCAAAAGTCAAAAGGCAAAAGTCAAAAGTTATTGCGATTAACCATTACCCAGAAAACTATAGCGATTCTCACTCGCGTGGTGGAATACACCTAGGTTCAGTAGTCAGGGGTCAGGCGGTGTAGGGGCTCATTTTACCTAGATATCTGCTTGCCACAAATCAATTCGATAAACCCGCCCCTACTTCGATTCAGGAGTTAGAGAGCAGTACTCCATTCATTGGAGAACCCCTATAATCTTGAAAACCTGCCATTACCGCGCTCTAGCTCGATGTTACTCTACCACCTAACACCTACGACCTCTCTAGAGGGTTTTACCCCCTAGGTTATGCAAGAAGGCTTTTCGTATTTAGCTAAAAATCAAATCAGGAAGAACATAACCTCTGACTGAACTCATGCTTAAGACACTTTTTATCTCGCTTTTCACCACAGTCTTTATTTGTTTGCCTGCATTCGCTGAAAACTGGGTTTTAGTAACTCGCGGGGAAGGAGGGACTGAATACTACATCGATACGGAATCCTTGCGAGAAGGTGGTAACGGCAATTATTTATTTTGGCGCATGTCCATATCACCCGCATCAGATGAACAAGGGATAGTGGCAGAGAAAACTTATGTTTCAATGAGTTGTCCCCTACGGGCATGGCGACGACTGATGTACGCTAGCTTTAATGCACGGGGAGAATTAGTCGAGCGTGAGGACTTAGGGGAAAATGAACCCCTGCAATTCTTTACATCCGGCAGTGTAGGAGAGGGGTTGTGGAAGTATGTATGCGATTGACACTCCCCGGTCTCTTATACACGGGGATTCTCAAATCAACCAGTCAACTTGCCTAGCAGGGTTTCCCCAACTAAACAGAGGTTGGTCTGTCCTTGAGCGTGGATTCCCGTTTGCCCAACGGTATTTTCTAACATCTCAATCGCTTTCATTAAAGTGTTCAGGGCAGCGTTTTCATCTCTATCCAAAACGGTCTTGCAGTTAGGACAAGAATGGGTTCTGACAGATAAAGATTTCTTGACTATTTCCCCACAGCATGAACAGTTTTGACTTGTGTAGTGGGGAGGTACAGCAACAACGACGTTGCCGAATACCTTGGCAAAATATTCAAGCCACTCCCGGAACAATGACCAGCTAGCATCAGATATTGATTTCGCTAGTTTATGGTTCTTAACCATATTCGCAATGACTAGATTTTCGTAGGCTACCAAATCGTTGATTGGATTACGTTTCTTGCCAATTTGATGACAAAATCTTTCCGTTGCCGAGTTATATCAAGGTGCTGACGAGCGACTTGAATTCTTGCCTTATGAAAGCGCTTAGACTGTTTTTCCTTGGTCGCGAGCCACCTCTCTCCCTTCTTCCCTTTCTTGGGATTCTGGTATCGTCTAGACAGCGTGCGAGATAAACGCTTGAGTTGTTTTTCCGACGAACGTAGGTAGCGAGGATTGTCTACTTTATGACCATTTGAATCGGTATAAAAGGAGGTTAAACCTACATCAAGCCCGACCTGTGTGCCAGTATAGCAGGGCTTTTCAACCCTTTCGGTATCAATTAAGAACTGAGCGTAGTAGCCATCTGCCCTCTTCACAATTCGGACGCGCTTTATCTGTTTGGGTTGATAGAAGTGCAAATCTCGACTTCCTTTCAACTTAAACGTTCCAGCGTTGAATCCATCTGTTAGAGTGTAGTAGCATTAACCTAACGTCTTGAGTCAGGTTGCTAATGAGAAGCTGGGCTTTTTATGAATGAGCTTATGTGTATCAACCTTGTGCCAATGGATTTTTATTCTGCACTGCTGAGCTTATAATTTGCTCAATTCTCCTCAACCTTGTCTCCGGACGTTTAGCACTTTCAATCCAAAAGAGGATATTCTTTTTGGATGAGTTACTAAATGCCTCAAAATACTTATTAGCTGTTTCGTTTGCTTCTAATGCTTCCTTTAAGTCTGCTGGAATTATTAACTCTTCTATCGCATCTAACTTGTTCCATGATCCATCTTGTTTTGCCGCTTCAATTTTTTCAATGCCAGACAGGGTCATTAACCCTTGTTCTATGAGTTCGTCAATATATTGCTTATTTAATTTTGACCATACGCTTTTCGGTTTTCGGGGTGTAAATATTTGCATATAACGTTCTTCGTCTAAGGATTTTACTTTACTGTCAATCCAACCAAAACATAGGGCTTCTTTTACCGCTTGGTTATATCGAATGCTCGGCTTAACACTTTTTACCTTGTAGTAGATGAGCCATACACCGAGAGAGGTTTGATGGTTTTTCTCCAACCATTCCCGCCATTGTTGGCGCTCTGTGGCATGAAACGTTTTTAGTTGGCTATCAGGTTTCGCCATAGGAAGCTACCTACTACTAATTACCGCCAGTGCCATGCGAGTGGAACTAGAATTTTATTT
>JAIUYC010000635.1 GCA_020216575.1 Coleofasciculus sp. S288
CTCTGGCTAATTGTGGTGAACGCTTGCACTAACTGTTTAATATCTGCTGCCGTGTTGCCTAAACTGATGATAAACGTCAAATGTTGCAGCGTTGGCAATTCTGCGGTAACACCCAGGTGTTGGTGAAAAAGTTCATCCGCTTCAAACCCGCTCAACCCTAACTCAGTGACGCTTACCGTCAAGCGCGTTCGGTCAAGGGCAAAGAAACCTGGGGTGTTTACAGGTTCTAATACAGATAATCCAGGAATTTGACCGATCTGAGTTCTGGCATCCTCTGCTAAGTGCAAGGTTTGAGTCATCCATTGTTCCCCGTACAGTGCCATTTGTTGCCGTGCGGCATCCAGGGAAGCGAGAAGTAAATAGCTGGGACTCGTAGATTGTACCAGCTGCAAAGCTTTACTCAAGCGCCCTCGTTCTATCCGGCTTCCTTGGACGTGCAGCATCGATGCCTGAGTCATTGCACCCAGAACTTTATGAGTTGATTGCACGGCTAAGTCAGCACCGGCAGATAGGGCGGAAGAGGGTAAGTCAGAGTGGAAGGCAAAGTGAGGTCCGTGGGCTTCATCGACGAGAAAGGGGATGTTATGGTGATGAGCGAGTTCTGCGATCGCTCTCACATCTCCACAAACGCCCTGATACGTCGGATAGACCATCATCACGGCTTTAGTTTCGGGATAATGCTTTAAAGCCGCCGCCACAGCTTTAGGCGTGATGCTGTAAGTGAGGTCGTTAGTGGGGTCGTATTCGGGGTTAATGAAGATGGGGACAGCACCCGAGAGAATCAAACCTGCGATCGCGGATTGGTGGATCGTCCGAGGGAGAATAATTTTGTCCCCCGTGTCGCAGGTAGCTAAAATTGCCGCGATTACCCCAGCAGTGGAACCATTGACCAAAAACCAGGTTTGCTCTGCACCAAACGCTTCTGCTGCCAGTTCTTGCGCCTCTTGGATCACGCCTTCTGGGGCAAACAAGTTATCTAAATCCGGCAATTCCGGCAAATCGGCAGGAAACACCGACGCCCCTAACAAGTCACGCAAAGGGTGAGGAATTCCCTGTCCCCGCTTGTGTCCTGGTGCATAAAAGGGAGCATGGGGTCTACGGGCAGCCTTTTGGAGAGCATCCAATAGCGGTGTTCTTTCTTGAGAGTCTCCAACTGGCATTATCTGAAACCTTATGTCAAGGGACTTTTACCATTCGAGCTTGTGACCAAAAACAATGGGATTCGAGCCTCAGACTCAGGGATTAATTGATAACTGATAACTGATAACTGAAAGGTCAAATGGGTTTCTAGCCTGAGCTACGAGTAGCTTCCAGTAAGCGGGAAAAGTAAAAGCGAGTGCTAGTCATCGCGTTGCGTTGAATGGAAAAGCCGTTGCTTTCCAAGATTTTGACAATGTCTGCTTCACGGTGCTGATAGGCGCGGGTAGTTTTACTCGGTCCTGGGAAGAATTCCCCAATTTTTTTGAGCAGACTGAGGGCAAGGGTTTTGGGAGCAAAGCTGAGAATCAAGCGAGATTCTGCAAGACTGGCAAGGTGCGCAATCATCTGTGCGGCTTTGTCTTGGGGATAGTGAATCAGTACATCCAAGCAAATGACGGTATGATAGCTGCCGTTCAATGCCTCCAAATCCTGCACGCCAAATGTGAGGTTGTTGGTGTTGTCCAAGCACTCTTTCGCTCGTTCTTTGGCTTCGCCTACCATTTTTTCGGAGATATCGCTGGCAAAGACTTTCGCCCCAGCTTCAGCCAAGGGAATGCTCAGGCTACCGACACCACATCCCGCATCACAGATGGATAAACCAGCTAAATCGCCGTCAGCCTTAAGCCAACTGAGAACGGTATCGACGGTTTGCTGATGTCCCGTGCGGATGTCTAACTGGACTTTATTCACGTCACCATCGCCGTAAATCCGCCGCCAGCGGTCAAAGCCAGTGGCATTGAAGTATTCTTTGACAACGGTTTTGTCATCAAGGGTGTTCATAAAGTGCGATCGCAATTTTAATTGGAGGATGTGGAATGAGTCATTGCAGGCGCAGTGGATGCCGATGAATAGACTGCACGATTTTAGATTTTACTGGGCGCTTGCACCCTACCCCAACTCTTTTCTAACGAAAGAGAGGATAGATAGCGATGGCTCTTGCGTCGCACCCCTCAAAAAAACAGTCGCCGTGTCAGGCGTCCTTGTTGAGAAACTCCATAAGTTCTTGAGGGCTTTTGCCGCTAATCTCGTTCAATCTTGCCCACTGCTCTATGGTTAGCCGAGGGGAATCAATTGTCATTGTCACCCCTGAATTGCAGAAAATTTTAACCTCCTCCTAAAGCCTGAAAAGCAACCAGCTATACACCGTAAAAAAGCTAGACTTGCCCACCTGAGGAGCGTTGAGGACATAACAAAACTCCCCTGTCTTCAAGCCCTCGTAAAGGTCTTGGTCGGCTCGTCGCCTTACATCAGTCTGAGCATCAGCAGGAAGATTTCCCCCAACTTGATAGTGGTAATTTATCATTGGGTTGAGTTAGAGGTATTAGGTGTTAGGTATGGCGAGGATTCCTAATACCTACCACCTTCTTAAAGCCATCCCCGAAGGCGATAAATGACCAGTCCAATGTATTCCTTAAGCGCACGGGTCGTTTTTTCTAAGCGCTCAGCATCTGGAAGAAAATTCAGCACGGTGGCTTGGGTGCTGCTCAAGGGTTCTTTGATATCTTGTTCTGTAACTTGGAAGTCAGTGGGGGCTGGTATGGCGTCAATTTCCTGACGCTGGAAAATTCGGAGCGATCGCGGCATGTGCATTGCTGATGTTACCAGTAACACCCGACGGATACCTCGCTCCTTCACAATTTGCCGCACGTTGACGGCATTTTGGTAAGTATTGAGAGAGGTAGGGTCTTGCAGGATAGCAGAATCCGGGACACCCAAGGTTTTCAAAATCTCTGCCATGTCAGCTGACTCCGATGGCCCACCGCCACGCCAATCAATGCGGCCACCAGACGCAATCACGACAGGAGCCTTTCCTTCACGGTACAATTGAGCACCGTAGAGGACGCGATCGCCTCCTTCATTCAACTCTACCCCCGGTCGGGGTGGAAACGCCGATTTCGTTGCGCCTCCCAAAATCACGATCGCGTCCGCCTTGGGTAACTCTCCAACTGGAATTTGCTGCCACTCTAGCGATCGCACTAAACCGTCAGCAACCAAACCATTGCTCCCCAACAACAATACAATCAATGCCAAAGCGATCGGCACTGGAACCCAGCGAGAGCGCATCCACCACATCACCAATGCCACAATCATCAGCAGGCAAGCCAGTCCCAATGGGTATAGAAATAGCGGCAGCAGCTTGGAGAGGAATAAAAACATGATTTTTTGCCATTAAGTAGAGTGACATAAATAAACACAACCTAGTTGTAGGGTGGGCATTGTCCATTATTCTCTCCAGGCTTGAACGACAAGGTTGCGAGCGAGCAATGCCCACCTTCCGTTTAATTCTGCCCATCTACTTAGTCATTAGCTATCAGTTCCCATGACCCATGACCAATTACCAATAAACCGCAATTGAGACATCTATGTCTTCCTAGAAACCTTGTCTTTTTTGTTAAAAAACCCGCTAAAAGGTTTTATAAGTCCCTGTGAACGCTGCTTGACTTTAGCATCCCTCCGTTGTTTGGCTAACCGCAACCCACTCAGTTTCTCAGAACTGTCCTCTGGTTCCTCGACGGGTTCAGGTTCCAAATCCTTGGGATCGTCTTTGCTTTTCCACCATGCCGTCACCCAGCCACCGGCAAAGCCTGCGATAGCACCAACCACGATACAGAAGGAAACTGGGTAGCCCAGAAAGAAAAAGGTCAACATGAAAAACAACCAAAGCTTGAGGGCGGTTGAAAACCCTTCAGAGAAACCAGGTAGCACGTTTCACATCCTTTTTTTCACTCATCACAAGTCGGCAGTTGATAGTTTATTCTGACTCACCGCCCTGCTGACTCTATATTGTCACTCAAGTGGCGGTTGTTGAC
>JAIUYC010000636.1 GCA_020216575.1 Coleofasciculus sp. S288
AGTTGTGAACAATAACCAACCACAGAGGCGCAGAGGACACTCCAGAAAGAGAAGAGAGAATTTTATGAATCATTTAGACTGGCTATAGATATAGCAACGGACACATCGCTTAGGACAAACGAACTTTGGTAAAGACGTTCCACCGGAACGTCTCTACTAAATTTATATATGTCCTAACCGCCAAGGCGGTTGCTATAATTAAATTACTCTAAATCACTGAGTATTAAACCACCAAGGGTCAGGAACAGCCCCGGTTTTAACCAAAAAAGCTTTTTTGCGCATAAACCGTTTCAGCGCAGCCGCCCCCATCCGCGAACCCCCCATGCCGGAAAGTTTGAAGGCATTTTTTTCTCCTTCGTGTATTAATGCGGTTAATCCAGCATCGTTGATGCTGATGGCACCGGCATCAATACGGCTTGCTACGTCTAAGGCTTCTGCTTGCTCACCCGCAAATACAGCAGCACTAAGTCCATAGATGGTATCGTTAGCGAGTGCGATCGCATCCTCAATCATGGAAAATAGCATCACGGGCATAATCGGACCGAAGGTTTCTTCCGTCATCACCTTCATGGAATGGTTAACCTGACTGAGGACTGTAGGGCGACACCACAACCCCCCGTCCAACTCTTCAACCTTGCCACCGCAGTGAACAACCGCCCCCTTTGCAACCGCATCCTGTAGGTGTTCAGCAATAATATCTGCCTGTCTTTGTGCAATAATCGGTCCAATTTCTCCGTTTTCAACAGAGGGATAAGCTAATTGAAGGCGTTGTGCCTTGTTTACCAGTTTCTCAATAAACGTCTCAAATATGGATTGAGAAACATAAATGCGCTCAATTGAAAGACAGGATTGCCCGGTGTTGACGACTGAACCCCATAAGAGTGCCGAGGTTGCTAATTCTAAATCGGCTGATTCTAATACTATCGCAGGGTCTTTACCCCCCAATTCTAAAAAGGCAGGAATGAACCGCCTTGCCGCTACCTCGGCTACTTTTCGTCCTGTGGCTACACTCCCGGTAAAGCAGACTAAATCCACACCTTCAATTAACGCTTCCCCTGTCTCGCCAGCCCCTTCAACATAAGTCAATACATCTCGCAATTTGGGAACGGAGGCAAGAGTTTTTACAAGGGGTTGAATAAAACGAGGAGCAATTTCGCTAGGTTTTACGATAACGGCACAGCCTGCTAGTAATGCAGGAATGGTATCAATCGTAGACAGCAACAGGGGAAAATTCCAAGGGCTGATCACTCCAACTAGGGGGTAAGGAACACATTCCTGCCGCAGCCGAATAACGGGAATTACTGTTACTTTTTCATCCTCTTTTGCCAACAAGCCTGGTGCTAACCGACACCAGCGATCAATGCTGGAGATAAAGGAGTCAATTTCAAGGATAGATACAGATAATCTGCCTGTGTCCGTTACTAAAGCGTTGGTAATCTCATCTTTTTGAGAGAGTATGGCTTGTTTCCACTGCTGCAACGCCTCAATCCGTTGCTCTAAACCTCCCTGCTGCCAAGCGATTTGTGCTTCACGCAAGCGGGTACATTCAGCAGCAAGCTGTTCGGATGTTGGTGGGGTAATCCAATAATCAACGTTTCCGGTTCGGGGATTGCGAACATTTAGTTGTACACCCATGGCGGCTTCTCGTTACCATACTTTTCTTTAGAGACAGCGTCTAAGCGCAATATCTGAATATCATCCCTCAGATTATTCCCAGCTTGGCTAAACGCTCGATGGTTTCTCGCTGAGTTTGGATAAAGTGTTTGCGCTCTACCTCACCCTCAAGCATCGTATTAGCAGGGTAAAAGTGAGACTGGCGGTAGCTGTCTGCATACAGTTCAAAACGCTGTCGGCAGAGTAGGTTATTTAATCCGGGACGACGGCGGTATCGGCGCAACGCAGCTAAGTCAATCTCGGCAAACGCTGCCATACTCTCTCCAGAACCCGTTTCGGCTAAAACTAGTCCTCGATAGTCAACAATTTTAGAGCCTCCATCGGCTGAGGCTGCTGGGATGGGGATATTGGCGATGCCTGCGGTATTGGCTGAGATGACATATGCTATGTTCTCGACAGCACGAGAAATCTTAGCGGCTTCTTTAGGCGATCGCTCTTTACCATACACCTCGGAAGTCGAATGCAGAAAAATTTCCGCTCCTCGCATCGCCAAGCACCGTGCCACCTCAGGATACAAGATTTCTTCAGAGGCGATCGCAGCTAAATTGCCAATGGCTGTTTTAGCAACCGGAAACACCCCATCTAACCCGTAGCAATCTAAATACTTATCCCAGACATCGTGGGGTGTAGGGGAAAACATGGAATTGAGCCGTCGATAGCGCAAGACTATTGCTCCAGATAGGTCGAGGACAAAGCACGTCTGGAAGTATAATCCTGGAAAGTTCGGGTCGAGTTCATAAGCGTTCCCAGCGAGAAATATGCCATGCTTTTGGGCAATTTGACCGAGGGCTTCATAGATAGAATCTGCCATTTCCAAACAGGCTTTTTCCGCCCAAACCGCCAGGGACTCTCCCATCGGGAAGCCGGTGAGGAAATATTCAGGCAGCAGGACTAGCTTGCAGTCAAAGCCAATAAAGGCGATACTAGCAGCAATTTGCCGATCTAGTCGCTTGATAGTGTCGTGCATAAGCGATCGCACTTCTTTACGATTACTCGCTTGGTTAACGGCGTGACACGTTATCTGGAGTGCTAAGGCTCTGAATGAGTCTATTGAGTTTGCGATCGCTTCCATGCTTGTTGCTACTTCTGCTCTTTGAATAGTGCGACTGAGACCATGAGAACTTGTCTGGGATCATTCTATTCTGTAGGCGATCGCACCCAAACTTGTTGCTCTTTTTACCAATCTTTAGCATTATGAAGGCGAAGTCGTAGCGTGCTTAACCGTGGGAATGCGCCTCTTGATACTTAGGTTTTGTCGTCTACACTGAAGAATTATGATGGATAAAGTTCTGCTCATCCTAGTTGTAGGGTGGGCATTGCCCGCTAAAATCCTTTAGTTCAAGCCTGGATGGAATAACAGGCAATGCCCATCTTCCGTTTAATTCTGTCCATCTACTTAGCCGCACATACAGATTTTTAAATTAATAAATAATTACCTGGATACCAATGTCCAAAAGTAACCATCGGGTGCGATAAAAGAGAAACTTTTTTCTCCAAATTCATTAGACATAATTTCTGTAACATTTTCTGCCGTACTGACTTTTAGGCGGTCGAAATAAGCATCTATTCCTTGAACCCGATAGGTGTACAATGACATCCCCAAACAGCCAGGTCTTGCTTCATAAAATCGTGATTCCAATTGAAGAGAATCAGGAAATCGCATAATATAAAGTCTGCCAGAACGTGCAGCCCGAAAGTCAGTTTTCGACGAGCGAGGGTCATCAAAGGCTGTGACGATAAACCGTTCATTGGGTTGAAGGTCGAAAATCTGCCGGGAAGCTTGAGCGTTTTCGTAAGTAGTTTCTACATCATCGAGTACGCGGAGTAATCCCAGGATTTCTTCATAAAAGCGCAGCGTTTCTTTACTGTCATCCTGAATCACCATGCCCATATGGGTAATTTGGCTGGTTTTGAACATCGCACTTTCATTAATCGTGCCGTAGTGGGGCAACGAGTAGTTGAAGCGTTGGAACAAGACTTGTCGGGTTAATGGTTGAAGCAGCATCATTTCCCGCACCCCGATAGCCGGATTGATAAAAGGGCGTCCCTTCCCCTGTTCTTTGTAGATGATTGACCATTGCGGATAGACGTATTTAGCAGGCAAACCCGCTGCTACTGCCTCTTCGACATGATTCAAAATATTCAAAACATCAGCTGTTAATGCCGTTGCCCAACGGGTTCCTTTCACCTTCATCGGCGTCATTTGTAATCCCTCGTTGGTCGGGTTTTCCCAAAGCATCAAACGGATAAGACCATGATCGGCATCTTGGTGATAGAGTCGAAGCGATCGCACTGATGAATTGACCCCATACAACTGATAGGCAGCTTCAGCAGG
>JAIUYC010000637.1 GCA_020216575.1 Coleofasciculus sp. S288
GGTAGCAGCATTGCAACCTGACTTCACAGGCGACCTCTGGATTGGCTCTTGGGCAGGTTTGGCGAAAATCAACCCCAATACCGGACGGGTGATGGCTCGCATTAATTTGCCGAATTACACCATCAGCGCTTTAGCACAGGATCGAGTAGGACGAATTTGGGTAGGAACTTCTGAAGGGCTGTTGCGGGTAGACCCTCGCAGTAACGAAGTAACTGCACAAAACTTTACATTACCCTCGAATCGAGTATTGTCCCTTTTAATTGACCGCCGAGGTTATCTTTGGGTAGGAAGCGATCGCGGTCTTACCCTGATCAGCCCCGACCAAGGATTATTAATGACAACGCTGCAAAAACTCCCTGGTGTCAGCGCTAACGCCCTTACCCTGGATCAAGAAGGTCAGCTATGGGTGGGAACGCTAGAGGGCTTGGTGCGAGTGGATACCGCCAGTGCCATGGTTATCGGTCGCATTGGCAATCTGCCGGGAACCACTGTACAAACCCTAGCCCTTAGCCCAGACGGGATGCTGTGGGCGGGAACTCCTAGTAGCTTGCTCGTCATTGACCCAAAAACCCGCCAAATGCTGCGTTCTGTAACTCCGCTTCGGGGGCGTAATGTTACCTCGGTGCGCTTTGCTGGAGACCGAAGTATCTGGGTTGGCACCGATAACGGGTTGTTAAAACTCAAACCGGATAGTGGAGCAGTGCTGGGTGAGATATCGGATCTTCCCTCTAGCCGAGTTCTTTCCCTGTCACCGGATACAGGGAATAAGTTATGGGTGGGAACGAGTGAAGGACTAGCTTGGGTGAGTCTTACAACAGGTCGGGTAAGACCGCATTTTGCTTTTGTCAAAGAGCCGTCAGAGACGTTTTAGTTAGCAGCTTAAATAAGCCCTAATTTTCTTGCCTATAATTGTCTATAGTTTACCACTATGGACAATTATTCGGATGGTATACAGTATTGCCTAAGTGTTGAATGCCTCTGGAGTGGACATTATTCGCTCTCGGTCAAATCTTGATAATTACCCTAAGTTTTGTAGAATTCTGATAAAGCTTTCCTAAATCCCTGGACATCAAAAAATTGAGCTAGTTATAGTTGAACAAGCAACCGTAAGGTAGTGTACTCCTAAAAAGGCAAAGCCTAAAAGCTTTAACGAAGAGTACAGAAGCAAATTATATTGAACTCATTAACTTTAAACATCTCAATAAAAAGTCGCCTCCAGTCGGCGGCTTTTTTTGATTTTTGAATATGATGCAGAACAGAGAGAGTTGAATATTACACCAAGTTGCATTCATAGGTAGCACACTTATTTTCTCCGCGTCTCCGCGTCTCCGTGTCTGTCTTGACTACTATCTTTGAACGCAACTGCGTATTAGCTTCACACCAAGACGCAAAGGCGCTAAGATGCTGTAGCAATTTAACGAGAACATTCAGAATTGGGTCGAGTGAGTGAGCTTGAAGTCATTGGCATTGATTTAGGAGGAACGGCAATTAAGCTGGGGCGGTTCCGCATGGATGGAACTTGCGTACAGGCTTTGAGTGTGGTGACGCCTCAACCAGCAACTCCTACGGCGGTTGTGGACGTGATGGTAGAGGCCATTGCTCACCTCGATCCTAAACAAGAGGCGATCGCAATTGGCATTGGCACTCCCGGTCCTGCGGATGCTGCGGGTCGAATTGCCAGAGTCGCCATTAACCTAACAGGCTGGCTCGATGTTCCCCTAGCTGATTGGGTAGAAGCCAAGACGGGTTGCCCCACTGTTCTTGCCAATGATGCCAACTGCGCGGGTTTGGGAGAAGCCTGGTTGGGGGCAGGTCGCAGGTTTCGCAATTTGATTTTGCTGACCTTGGGAACCGGCGTTGGAGGTGCAATTATTTTAGAAGGCAAACTCTTCACGGGTCATCAAGGTACGGCAGGTGAGTTGGGATTAATTACCCTAAACCCAAATGGTCCGAGGTGTAATAGTGGCAATCAGGGGTCTCTGGAACAATATATCTCGGTTCAAGCCATTCGACGCCGCACTGGAAAAGACCCTGCCGAACTCGGTGTTCTAGCCAGAGAAGGTGACAAGTTTGCTCTGGAATTCTGGGAAAGCTACGGACACGACTTAGGCGCTGGGCTGGCAAGCCACATCTACATCCTGACACCAGAAGCCATTGTCATTGGGGGCGGTGTCAGTGCGAGTGCTGAATTTTTCTTCCCTGCTGCCTTAGCAGAAATTGAGCGGCGAGTACTTCCTAGTTCCCGTGAAGGGTTGCAGTTACTGACGGCGGAGTTGGGCAATCAAGCAGGGATAGTCGGTGCGGCAAAATTGGCTTGGCAAAAGGCTGAAGCGTTGAAGGTTGGAAAGTTGGAAGGTTAAGACAGTAAATATCCAGTTTTTCGCTTGATAAATTCTAAAATCTTCTGATAAGTATCTGGGTCTTTTTGTTCGTTGATAATAATAGGAATTGCACAATCTGGTAACCAAAAGGTTAGTTTCCCACTCGGAGAGTGACAAAAACTACTGATGCGGTTGAGGTCAATGAGGTAGTCTTTGCGATCATAATTGACTTGAACCCAAGACCCTATAAGTGAGTGCGCTGATACCTTTTGGACATAGTCCAAAACTTGTTGATATCCTTCTGGATCGCTCTGTTGGTTGAGGATAATTGGGTGAGCGCTGTTAGGCAACCAGAACGTTATCTTGCCGTTTGGTGCGCAGGCGAAAGCGCTGAGGCGGTCAAGATCGATGACATATTCATTGCGATCGTAATTAATTGTTATCCAGTACGCCACACAACCTCCTCACCGAAAGAGTGAGTTCTGGCACGACAAACGTTCTTGGTTGACTAAATAGAGACAGGAGCTAAGGACTAGGGGATGGGGAATAAAGTTTCATCAGTTGAAAACGCTAACTTAAGTTAGTTTAGGCTGCTATAGTATTTATCAGCCTTTTCTTTGTCGTTTATGCTAGAAGTCTAACTATAGCAGCAGATATGGGTTAGGACGATACCTCGGCTGGAGATTGCGGCAGCAAGATATCGCTAGAACGGGCAATCGGTTCTTCACCTAGGGCTTGTCGTCGGGCAGCTTGCACAAATCCCTGAAACAAGGGGTGAGGAGTACTAGGCCGGGAGCTAAACTCTGGGTGGAATTGAGTTGCAATGAAAAAGGGGTGATTGGATAGTTCAATGATTTCCACTAGGCGACCGTCCGGAGATGTCCCGCTGATTGCATAACCTGTATCCAAAAACAGGTTGCGATAGGCATTATTAAATTCGTAGCGATGCCGATGGCGTTCGTAAACCACCTCCTTCTGGTAAAGCGAAGACGTGAGAGTATTCGGAGCTACACGGCAGGGGTAGAGACCCAATCGCATTGTGCCGCCCAAATCTACAACATCCTGCTGTTCTGGCAACAGATTAATCACTGGATTTTGAGCGTTGGGAGCAAATTCGGCACTGTGGGCATCTTCCAGATTGGCAACGTGCTGCGCCCATTCAATTACAGAACACTGCATCCCCAAACATAACCCCAAGAAGGGAATCTGATTTTCGCGGGCGTATTGAATGGCAGCAATCTTACCATCAACCCCCCGGAAACCGAAACCGCCAGGGACGACGATGCCACTGACACCTTTGAGATAGTGTTGAGCGCTCTCCACTTCAATGTTCTCGGAGCTGATCCAACGCAGGTCGAGTTCAATTCCTACGGCGACCGCCGCATGGCGCAATGCCTCCACAACGGAGAGATAGGCATCAGTTAAGCGGATATACTTACCCACTAGAGCAATCTCCAGCTTCTGAATCGGGCTTTGCAGGCGATCGACCAGAGTCTGCCATTGCCTTAAATCAGGTTCGCGTTGCGGCAACTGCAATAACTCCAGCACTTGCTGTGCCAACCCTTCTTGCTCTAGATTGAGCGGCACTTCATAGATACTGCTGGCATCCTGAGACGTAATTACACATTCCACTGGTACATCACAGAATTCCGAGATTTTCTCCTTTATTCCCGGTTGTATGGGGCGAT
>JAIUYC010000638.1 GCA_020216575.1 Coleofasciculus sp. S288
AACCAAACGGTGATTTTAAAAAATACTTTTTGCCAGTAAGTTTTCATTAATACTGACCTCCTTATATAAGCGCTTGAGGTCTGAATTCTCGAACGAAAAGTTTTTTAGTTTTAGGGGTTAAGCCCTTTTATTGACTAAATGGGTCTAGTGCAAGAAGGCAGAAGGCAGGGGGCAGAGGGCTTTTATGAAAGAAAGCTTGTATAGTAAGCTTTTTAACCTTTTTCAACTGGATAGTTATTTCCACCATGCTGCACTAGTACCTGTTGGTCTATGCAATTCTCTGACTATTTAGTATTGAGCTTGATGGCTAAAGCTGAAATGCTCCTGAAAGTAGCTGAGGCGTTGCTTAGGCTAGAGTAAAAATTGACTGGGTGTAGGCGGAGAGAGCAGATGCGATCGCCCAGAAATCTTTGAGGTATGACCTGTCCACTACACGCTACCTCACTACTCAGGGATTAACTGATAACTGATAACTGATAACTGATAACTGATAACTGATAACTGATAACTGATAACTGATAACTGAAAGGTGAACTCTGTGCCTGGAGTGGTTAGTTCAAAAAGGGGACAATCGTAGCGGATTTGGTATTACGCAAAGAAACTCCCTGAATCACGAATTGTAGGAACTTTGGTATCGTGTCCATACAAAATGTGGTATCTATGCGGAAGTCCTAACAGAGCGCGATAGTGAGTGATGCCGCTGCTGCAAGCGCCGCTGCCGTCCGAATGTGGTTCCAGAACGTCCAGTTGTCAAGGTAGCTAGTCCATAGGCTCACACCATCAGGACTGCCCGGCTCGACCTTCGCCAGTGCATCGTTCAACGGCACATTAAACACGATTGTCACCAGAACAGTGCCGACGAGATAGAGCAGGCTACCCACGAATAAGTAAGCAGCACCAGGTTGATGCCACTTTAACAGCGCGGAAACAGCCAGAAAGATACAAGCCGCAGCCGTTCCGAACAACACCACCATAAACAACGGATTGATTGCTGTAATGTTGATGGACTGCATGGCAGCAATGCCCTGCGCTGGCTGGAGTCGGGCAAGGGCGCTCATCACGAAGGACGAGAAGGCGAAGAAGATGCCAGCAACCAGCCCGCAGCCCAGTGCGGAGAAAAGCTTCAATACAAAATAATGTTGTTGAGTGATCAGATGTTGCAGCATTGCCTTACCTTCCCACCAGTTGAGCAATTTTGGTACGAGCATTAGCGACCAACTCGGCTAACTTTTGCCCACCATGCTCACACTAATTTCTAACAAACTTTAGCCCCAATTGAACTTAAATAAATAGTTGAGGTTAAAGGCAGGGATAAAAACCCTGCCTAATTTTCAGAGTGCGACACAAAAGCGTTACTTCACCTGTGCCACGATTGTGCGATGGCGTGGACTGTTGCGAGTTATGGTCGGTGGATGGAAACCTGCCTCTACGATCGCTTGTTCGATATCCAATGCAAAATACTCATCTAGATACGGCTCAGTACTCTTGAGTAATGTCAAGATGTAGGGTGGCATCTTTGCATAAATCTCAGATTTGGGATTCATGTCCATAATCGTCAAATAACCACCAGGACGCAATAAGCGCCGTGCTTCGCGGAAGATTTCCTTTGCCGCCTTTTGAGGGAGTTCATGGAATAGTAAAAAAGCAGAGACTAAATCAAAAGAGGCATCCGCTAAACCCGTAGATTCAGCCGCCGTATGTCTCCAGTTAATCTTTGCATTGCGTTGCTTGGAATTGTATTGTGCCACTGCAAGAAAGTACGGGGATAAGTCCACACCAGTAACACTTGCTTGGGGATAAGTTTTTTGGAGAGCAAAGGTACTCATTCCCACACCGCAGGCTAGATCCAAAATATCTTTCGGTTCTCGGGTGACTTGCTCTTTAATAATTTCATGGTAACTCTGGCGCAACCTGGGATCACCGTTAATCCCAGCATCAGACCAAATACTGGCATGAACGGTACAAGCGGCAACTTCCTCTTCAAAAGCAGCATCCCAGTTGAGATTCCCTTCGTCATAAGCATGGAATGGGCGCAGATAATACTCTGGATAGCTTAACTGAGAGTTTTGCACCTCAGCCAAGTAGCTGTCCCAGTCTTGAGTTTGCAACTCCTGCACTCTCTGACGCCAAGGTACTCCAATCTTCTCAGCCCGCTTAATCATCATCTCGCGAGCTTTGTGCTTGGCGAAGTTCGCTAAAGGTTTGATTGAGAGTAAGCCATTGATTAAACGGGAGGTTACGCTGGGAGCAGTGTTTACGACAGTGGTCATAAAGCGAAGCTTTTTAACGTTAAGTTTGAGATAATTAGCTTTATTGTCTCAGACTGCCAACCCCCCAGCAGCAAGTGATACGGTTCGGCGCAACCAGGAAGGTACATGCCGTTACCTGCCTTGAGATAGAAGACGCGCTACCCTGAAAGAGTTATACCCAGCATTTGTGCAATTTTCTACCCATTAGGGTAGGAGATAGGTATTTTATTCTTTGCGTTAGTGCTAGTGCAGCAAGGCGCAGCCAAAAATCAGCCATTAACGCACGATGCTTGGCTAACGCCAATGCCAGCGCTTCACGCCGCCACTCACACTGTATTAGTTTTATAGGTTCGTTAATGTCGCAATCCTATTTTGATTCCGAAAATAACGGTCACAAGTCGTTTGAGTTACCGGGGGCTAGACCCCATTACAATCCCGATCGCCCCGGACAAGTTCAGCATATTTTCTTAGATTTGGCGCTTGATGTTCCCAATCAAAGCTTTGGGGGTACTTGTACGATCGCACTTGTGCCTGTACGGAATGGAATTAAGCACCTGAGATTGGATGCCGTTAACCTAAATATCCAGTCGGTACAGGTGGACGAGACGCCCCAACCGTTTGACTATGACGGGGAACAACTGCACGTTCAGCTGCTTAACCCTACTGAGGCAGGGAAACAAATCAAGATTGCGATCGCCTACGGTGTCGAAAAACCCCAGCGCGGTTTGTACTTTATCGGTCCTGATAAACATTACCCCAACAAACCCACCCAAGTCTGGACGCAGGGCGAAGATGAAGACTCTCGCTTCTGGTTCCCTTGTTTCGACTACCCTGGGCAATTGGCAACCTCTGAAATCCGTGTCCGAGTGCCAAAACCGTTCATTGCCATCTCCAACGGTGAACTCATTGCCACAGAAGAAGACGGCAAGGACAAAATTTATCATTGGTTGCAGCAGCAAGTTCATCCCACCTACCTGATGACTCTAGCCGTGGGTGATTTTGCCGAAATCCGAGATGAGTGGAATGGCAAACCCGTCACCTACTACGTGGAAAAAGGTCGGGAAGAAGACGCCCGTCGCAGCATGGGCAAAACGCCTCGGATGATAGAGTTCTTCAGCGAGAAGTTTGGTTATCCTTACCCCTATCCCAAATACGCCCAAATCTGCGTTGATGACTTCATCTTTGGAGGGATGGAAAACACCTCCACCACCCTGCTGACTGACCGTTGCTTGCTGGACGAACGCGCAGCACTCGATAATCAAAACTGTGAAAGCTTAGTCGCCCACGAACTCGCCCACCAGTGGTTTGGAGACTTGGTGGTGATTAAGCACTGGTCGCATGCCTGGATTAAGGAAGGGATGGCGTCCTATTCTGAAGTGTTTTGGACGGAACAGGAGTATGGCAAAGACGATGCTGCCTACTACCTGCTGGGTGAGGCACGCAGTTATTTAATGGAAGATAGTTCTCGCTATCGCCGTCCCATTGTCACCCACATCTACCGAGAAGCGATCGAACTCTATGACCGTCACCTTTACGAAAAAGGTGCTTGTGTATACCACATGATCCGCACTGAATTGGGAGATGAGTTGTTCTGGAAGGCAATTCAAACCTTTGTTCAAGACAATGCACATCAAACGGTAGAAACGATTGACCTGCTACGGGCAATTGAAAAGGCAACAGGGCGCAACCTATTGTTCCTGTTTGACCAGTACGTTTTCCGGGGTGGTCATCCCGATTACAAGGTTGCCTATTCTTGG
>JAIUYC010000639.1 GCA_020216575.1 Coleofasciculus sp. S288
GTTCTTTTGGCTTACAACTCGTAGTAGCTGCTATCCCAGGGCTAAGGGATTTGCTCCAACTGACACCCATCAATCTTGTCGATAGTGCCGTCATTGGAACAAGTATGTTGCTACCCCTTTTAGTAAATGAAGGAACAAAGGTAACAGCGAATGCCGTAACAGATGTCAATATGCATCCATAAGAGCCTTCTGCCTCCTGCCCTTTGCCCTGGAGCCTTTTGCTACATAGTAAGCCCGATAAAATCTATGAAAAATAACTTCATGTTTACGTCAGAATCTGTCACCGAAGGACATCCTGATAAACTTTGCGACCAAATCAGCGATGCGATTATTGATCGTTTCCTTCAGCAAGATCCTTATTCCAGAGTGATTACCGAATGTGCGGTATCCACAGCCATTCTATTCATTGCGGCTCGGTTTGAATCGGATGCGATCGTAGATTTTACAGAAATTGCCAGACAAACAATCAAGCGCGTCGGTTATGACCAACCTGATTTTAATGGCAAGACCTGTAGCATTGTGACGAGCCTGAAGGAATTGCCTTCTAGTGAAAATCGTTGTGTGGATGAAAAAACACTCTCTGAAGAGGAGATAGAGCAAATTCCGGTTAAGGATCAAGTGACGGTTTTCGGTTTTGCCTGCAATCAAACTCCTGCCCTAATGCCGCTTCCCATCTGGTTAGCCCACCAGTTAGCGAGGAGACTTGCCACGGTGAGACTCCAAGGGATACTGCCGTATCTTGCTCCTGATGGAAAAACTCAGGTGGGGGTTGAATATAAAGAGCGCAGACCGTATAGAATCCACAGCATTACTCTAATTGCAAGCCAGAATCCACTATCCTCATCAGAGACATCCGATTTCAAAAACTTACAGGACAGCCTTAGAGAAACCGTTATTGATTTTGTCTTTCACAATGAAGAGATTAAGCCCGATGAAAAAACCCGACTATTTATAGACTCGGATACTCCATTTGCCATTGGGGGACCCTCCGTTCATTCTGGGCTGACGGGGAGGAAAAATGCGATCGATACTTATGGAGAATATTCGCGACACAGCGGCGCCGCTTTGAGCGGGAAAGATCCAACAAGAATAGACCGAGTTGGCGCTTATGCTGCTCGTTATGCAGCTAAAAATGTAGTAGCAGCAGGTCTAGCTGATGAATGTGAAGTGCAACTAAGCTACTCAATGGGGCTTTCCAGACCGGTTAGTATCCAAGTCCAAACCTTTGGTACGGGAAAACTTCCTGATGAAGCCATTATGGCGCTGCTTGAGAAGCATTTTGATTTCCGCATCGCCGGAATTATCAGACAGTTTAATCTAAGATTTCTACCCGCGATCGCAAAAGGCGGATTCTATCAAAAGCTAGCGGCTTACGGTCATGTCGGCAGAATAGATATTGGCCTTCTCCCGTGGGAAATCACAGATAAAGTTCCAATTTTATTAGGATAAGACTTCCTCCTATTCTCCTCTCAGCGAACTCTGTGCCTGGAGTGGTTCGTTCCTAAATTTCAAATTCCCACCCAATGGGTGGCCTTATCTAACAGCATTGAGAAGCAAGGGCTGCGATACTTCTACGTATTTTAACTCCAACCCTCGCTCAAATATCTCATTAATAGGAAGCATCTCACCATCCATCGTCATAAACTTATGGTCTTTCGTTGCCCGAATCACTGACCCATCTTCCAGGTAATATTCAACTACCTCTTGTTGTCTGCGATCGTGCCATTGGGCGATAGATTGCGCGTACACATATCCATTCCCATCAACGCTGTACACCGTACACTGAATTCTTTCCTCAACGATTTTGCCAATAGGCAGGAAACCATATTCCACCGTCAGGATTTCCGTGTCATAACTCAAGCAATATTCAGCAAATGCAATCATTTGCTCAAATAATTCTTCTGCTATTCGTCTATGAACACCATTTTTAGCCGAGCCATCAATAAACGTTTCTCGATGTTTTTGCATCTCAGAAACCTTTTTCTTACCCATGGCTCGACGCAGCAAATCCGCTTGACCCAGAGAATATCCTGCTAAGTCCTGAGCCATTTTCATGATTTGTTCTTGGTAACAAAGTGTTCCGTAAGTTTCTTGCAGAATTGGCTCTAACAGAGGATGTTGGTACTCGACCTTTTCTCGACCGTGTTTGCGATTAATAAACTTAGGAATCAGACCAGCATCTAAAGGCCCAGGACGATACAGTGCCAAAATTGATGAAATATCTTCAATACTGGAGGGCTTTAGGTCTCGCACCACTTGACGCATTCCAGAGGATTCTAACTGAAAAATTCCTTCTAATTCCCCTTGTTCTAAAACCTTGTAGGTTTTTTGAATATCTTGAGGAAGTTTTTTAACTTCACCTTTTGAAATGATGTGAAAAGCCCTTCTTTCATCAAGCGGTAACTGGTCTAAATCCAAATCAACGTTCTTGCTTTTCTTGATTAATTCTGCTGTTTTTTGGATAGTTGTTAAGTTTTTCAACCCCAAAAAATCCATTTTCAAGAGTCCCAGTGATTCCAGGTCTTCCATGAAATACTGGGTAACGACAGACCCTTCTTCATCCAATTGCAGAGGAACAATTTCATCCAAAGGTTCTTCTGAAATGACCACACCCGCCGCATGAACTCCAACTGTCTTGTTCGTCCCCTCGATCCGCATTGCCATATCAACCCACTGACGCACTTGGGGATCTTTTTCGTAAGCTTCTTTAAACTCTGGATTTGGCGTTTTATCGGAAACCATAACTGAGAGTTTAGTTGGCTTACCTCGAAAGACTGGGATAAGCTTTGCCATCTGGTCAGATTGTTTATAGGGAATATCTAGCACTCTAGCTACATCTTTCAATACTGCTTTAGACGTTAAACGGTTAAACGTGATAATCTGGGCGACTCGGTCTTTACCATACTTCTGAGTCACGTATTGAATGACTTCTTCCCGTCTTTCCACACAGAAATCCGTATCAATATCAGGCATGGATTTCCGTTCTGGATTCAAAAAACGCTCGAACAGAAGTCCATGGTGAACGGGGTCAATGTTGGTAATTCTGAGGGTGTAAGCAACCAGTGAACCAGCAGCACTCCCTCTTCCTGGGCCAACAGGAATCCCTTGATCTCGGGCAAATTTGATATAGTCCCAAACGACTAAGAAATAGGTAGAAAACCCCATTTGCTGAATCATTTTCAGCTCATACTCGATGCGCTCTTTATAAACAGGTTCAACTTCACTCCGAGAGCGACATTTCAAACGAGCTAAAAGTCCTGCCCAGGCAATTTCTTCTACATAAGTATCAGGAGTGTGGCCTTTCGGTACGGGGTAATTGGGGAGGCGCGGTTCTCCCATAATGTCGTAGGGTTTGACTTTGTCAGCAACTTCAAGTGTATTTGCGATCGCCTCTTTAATCACCTGATCCGGCAAATGATCCCGAAACAGTCTCGCCATCTCGGGTGCGGACTTGAGATACTCAGTCCCGCTGTAGCGCATCCGCTTCTCCTCACTGATTAACTTGTTAATCTGAATGCACAACAAGGCATCGTGAGCTTCGACATCGTAGCAGGAGATAAAGTGAGAATCATTCGTGGCAATAATTTTAATCCCCAATTCGCGGGAAATCTTGACCAGTTCAACGTTAACAATTCGGTCTTCTATTGAACCGTGGTCTTGAATTTCGAGGTAATAATCCTCTCCAAAAACATCTTTGTACCACTGTGCCACTTTACGGGCTTGTGCTGGATCACCACTGAGAATTGCTTGGGGAACTTCACCTCCCAAACAGGCACTCGTCACAATCAAGCCTTCGCGATACTGCTGGAGTAACTCTTTATTAATGCAAGGACGGGCGAATATGCCCTTGCCCTGGAAGCCTTTGAGGTGAGAAATCGTGGTTAGCTTGACTAGATTTTTGTAGCCTTGGGTATTTTTTGCCAAGACGACTTGATGGTACTTGCGGTAACGCCCCTTCTTTTCGATGTCGCCGTTGATTAGGTACATTTCATTGCCGATGATC
>JAIUYC010000640.1 GCA_020216575.1 Coleofasciculus sp. S288
CGTAAGATTTAACCGACAGCTTTTGATGAACGTCGGTTGCACTGGAGTCAATCGGCGCACCGATGCCACCAAAATGCATCTGAGCCACCCGCTCGATTAAGCGATCGCCTGCAAAGGCTCTCCCTGTTGTTGGGTCGATCTGATTCTCGGCAACATCGATTAACTGGGTTATGTCGGATTCAAACAACTCCTGCTGGTCTGCTGGTGAAAAGTAAGTTAAAATCTGCTCGCCAGTAACGGCTTGGCCCTTATCGAGGGATGCCAAAAATTCCTGTCCACCAGGCTTTGACGAAATCTTGTCGCGCACGTCGTTGCGGTAGGACATATACTGCATCGCACCCAAACCCCGACCGCAATTACCGCTGCCATCGCATACGAATGCACCAACTGAGTTGTAATCTCCCTCAATACTCGATAGCGCTGAGGCAAAGGCATCGAGTGCTACCCCTTGATACTGCTTGTTGCAATCAAGAGTTGGAGGCAGGAACGAGGAAAGGGCATTACTTCCAGGAGAAGTCACTAATTCACTACGTGCTGAAGCGGGGCTGGGTTTGAACTCCCCTTTCTTAATTGCCTGCATTTCAGATGCAGCAACTCCAGTCGGAGTAGAATAGGACGAACTTGCTTCACCCCCATCAAGCTGACCTAAAAAGATTGGTTGGGTCTCACGGTAGGTCATAAATGGAACGGGGACAAAGTAAGGCGTACAGCCCAGATCGGGCATCCCGCGATGGCAAAACCGAAAAAGCATCACCGACGAGACAGTACCCTTGGTTTCATCAACATCCCAAATCGCCACCTTAAACGCATCACCAAAGGGAAGTCTGCCTGTAGGCTCCTTACCATTATTAACAGCCCCTAAAACGCCAAAGCCGCCTTTAACCTCCTGATACTTACCGCTAATCCAGGATTTACCCAGAACCTGACTGTTCCCAGAAAGCTCGATGTGAGCGCAACCTTCTTTACAAGGAACGCTGAATCCTTCGACATCGCTGCCTGATATAGTGCGCTGGCGTTGACTCTCCGCCGCACCAAATGCAACATCAACAATCCCCGTCATTCCACCACCGACAGGGGGAGAAGGAAACTCATTAAATGGCACATCGTTTAGACCGGGAATCTTGTCAAGCGTCACACCCTGCCAGTCCTTGAAATTTCCCAGTGGGGTAGCTTCCAGGTTTGGAATATCAGTTAGCTTGTAGCCCTCTAACGGCAAGTCAGCAAAAGACAGGTCGCCCAAGTGCGGACTTTGTTGCAAAAGCTGACCGATGGTTTGTGATGAATCGAGATTACCCACGGACTGGGTTAGGAGATCGTTAACAGGCAAAACCTGCTCGATTGGAAAATCTTTTAAGGAAGGAATCGCCTCGACCAAACTTTGTAGGTTCTGAAACACCATCAGACCAAAATCAGCCAAACTGGTATTCTCCAAGTCCAACCCAGTAATCTGGCTAATTTGGTTCATATCAAAGTTTTGCAGTTGGAAAGAGTCCTGAAAGTCACCCAACGCTGACACTTCAGTCAGAGATTGACCGCTACTCCAAGAGCGGGAAGGATCGTACCCTAGCTCGGAAACTGCATTATTTGGAGCCTGAAAGCTACCCGAACTAGCAAGACCAGGCAGTTTACCAAAGGTAATTTGATTCCAATCCGGAACTTTAGCACCGTTGAAATCTACAGTAGGGATAGAACTTTCAGCGGCAAGTCCACTCCTTGTAGTACTAAACAGTAAAACTCCAGAAAGAAAGAGAAAAAGGGCAAAGCCTGTCAAAAAGAAGTACAGCCAAACAAATATTGGACGAAATCGCCAACGCAGCGGACGCAATCGAAAAGTAGCCATAGATTTACTAAACTTGCCTTGAATTAGCTGAAATCTAAGTCAGGGGAAACAACGAGAGAAGGGAGCGAAACCAGGAAAATAAATCTTTCTCGTTTAGGGCAATTGTTGAAACGAAGAAGTAGGCCCTTCGAGTTGGGTCGAAACAACCGGGACTTTTTCAGTAGGTGATGGATTGGGAGTACTCCCTAGTTCTGCCAAACGGGAGATTAACTGCCAAGAAATTCTTGATTGTCTTTGTGCCATTTCAAGAGATTGGCGTTGCTGAAGACGAGAAATGAAATCAACGATTCGCAGATCTAATGCACTTCCTTCTAACAACAAAGACTGTTCAAGTGCAAACTTTCGCCCCCGCTCAATTGCTGCCAAATCAATACGACTTTGTTCAATCTGCCGTGATGAATCAACAACTTCAACCGTGTAATAAGGTGTTTCAGTTGCTTTGACCAAACGAAAAACGAGAATCTGGCGACCGAGAGCTGGAGAACGGGTAATTACAGTGAGTTGCGTTGAATCCGATTTGGGAATTCCTGGAATAGGCAAAGCATCAATTCGGCGCAGGTGCAACACACTGGTTGGAGAATTGGAACAATTTTGCCCTCCTTGTCGGGGCATTCGTGTTGAATCAATACCTAAACCTACCAAACAACCATCTGCCGAGAGTACCACCCAGCTTGGGTCATCCAGCCAAACCTTTTCGATCGCAGAACCAGTGGGAATAAAACTGATGTTGACTCCACGCCCCGGCGCAAGTTTAATTGTGGGTAATTGCTCGGAGTCAAAACTGACTTGCACCGTTTGTTCCGGCAAATTCGCCAGAACTGGAGTTCTCTCCATAAATCCAGTTACAACCGCAGCAGTCAATACGCAGAACGCAAGCCTGATACGCATCGAGTGTTACCTACAATTGGAATGACTGATTGACAAAGATTTGAACTTTTGAGCCAGCCGAAACGTACCAGACGTTATCGGTCTTCTCCATCTGTTGAATTGCCTGCTGGTTACGCTGCATGATTTGATCCAAAACTGGCTTTGCACCCCCCTCTAATAGCGCCCCCAAGAGGTTTGGGTTGCGCGTTGTTGATGAGGTAGAAGTACTGGTCGTGCCATTAAAAACAATTGAAGAAACTTCGTTCGTCGGTTCGTTGAGGATTTCTCCTACCTTGCCCAGTGCGCCTAGAAGAGCCGTGGAGATGTCCATTGAGGCGATCGTGCCGCCGTTGTCAAAATATCCGCTAGCGAGCAATGGTTCTCCGTCTTCCGACATGAGCGTCAAACTTCCTTCGGGAAGGGAATATTCCGTTTCCCCAACGATCGCAAAAACAACTTGAGCCTGCACCAAGCCGTTGTCTGCAACATCGGTTATTGCAAAGACTAAATTCGTTCCAGCAGGGAATACCAAGTCACCGTCAGCAGACCGTAAGGGTTTGTCTAAAGCAATGACAAAACGCCGATCTTCACTACCCTCACCCGACCAAATAATCGGTGAAACCAGCACTCCTGTTGTAGAGTCGCCAACTTGTGCGCTTACATAGGGTCTGCCTGCAAGTAGCCTAGATTCTTCTGTTTCAATGGCAGAGTCATTTGAAGAAGTAGGAGTAGGCAGCAGATTTTGTTGAGCTTCTGACGTATTGAAGTTTTGACTTTGCGATCGCACGAGTTCGCTCCTCACCACATCGGACTCGTCGGCACTAACCGCCATCACTTGACCGTAGTTCCCCAACGCCGCAAGGGTCTGCCATTGTTGCAAAGGATTGACAGCAGAACTTGCATCTTGACGTGACGAGCTATCTCGCTCAACGGGTTTGGGGTTGGGGGAAACAGAAGGAGTAGGTGTTGGGGTTGAGGCAATTTGACGCAGTGGCGTAGCAGGTGCTGGAGCCGCCACTTGACGCGCTGGAGTTGGAGGTGGACTCCTACGAGCTGGGGGAGGAGGTGCTGGTCTTGAAACCGAGGAAGTCCGAGGGGAAGCTGGAGCAGTAGAAGCAGGCGTCGAAGACTTCTGATTTTGAGACTCTTGGTTCTTTTCCTGACCGGGACGCTCCTTCGTCTTATCCTTCATTTCCTTTTCTTTTTGACGAGACGCCTCATCAACCTTTTGAAGCTGGTCGGATTGCTTAGAAAGAGCTAACTCAGTTTTAAGCTGACCCTCGG
>JAIUYC010000641.1 GCA_020216575.1 Coleofasciculus sp. S288
CGATTGAAAACCAGCGCTGGACAGTAACCGTTGAGCGGGAGCAGATTAAGGCGATTTGCTCGTAACTCACTTCCCATTTGGAGTAGAATCTCATCGGTGTCATCGCTAATTGGCAGTGGCTGTAGAGTGCAATTAAGTTTTGCTCTCGCTGAGTTAGTGGGCGAGGATTGCGCCTATCTCCTCCAGAGTTATAGGGGGCGGGAGGTACACGTAGCAATTTCTGGATCATCGCCAAGGCATTGCCCGATGTGTCCAAGGCAGTTTGGAGATAAGCTGTTGATAAAGAGAACGTTGCAGAATCGTTAGGTTCAGCAGGAAGTTGTCCCGGCCTGGGAGCATTGAGCTGTTGGTTGATTTCGAGGCTGGGTAAAGGCCTTTCACCATCTCCTAAACTCTTCCAATCACTGTCAGTAATGGGTTCTAAATCCTCTTCCCAGGCGGTATCCTCAACAACCCAAGCAGCACTGGGCGAGTTGGGATCGAGACGAATTAGGTAGCGAACTGCCCACTGGCACTGATGTTGGGCATAGCTATAGAAGCGCCCCATCACAACACCCCAGTCTGTGTGATTGCCTACACAGCGCCATCTAACGCGATCGCCTTCTTGGTAACGGGGTTTTGCCGTATCAGGGAAGTTGGCTGGCAGTTCCATCGATGGCGACGGGATTTCTCGATTGAGCGGACGCGATCGCACGTCAGAGTTACCGTGGCGAATGGCATTCAAATAACTGCCAATTAGCTTGCCTTTGAGATTGTGCGTTAGGTGCTCAATGAGTACTGCTGCCAAGCTTTTTAGCTCCTGTTCTTCCAAATTCATCCACTGGGCTTTAAAATCATCATCGGCGTAGTTGCTCAAATGCAATAGCAGTTCTGCAATCCCGAAATCATCTAAGGCTTGCTGATAGGTCTGGGAGTGAGTGTTGTTTTCAGCAGTTGGTTTTACCATGGTTAAAGTCTCCTTGTTTTAGGGAGCCAGAAGCCAGCGAGAAGCCGACAAAACTTGCGTCGCTGGCTTCAAACCCAGAATTTGCTTTTCAAAAATTTCTTTGTTGAGAGGATTGAGCCGTAGATAGCCGCCCTAAGTTTGTGATTGGTGTAGGGTAGCATCTATTCGGGCTAGATTAGCAAGACATCATGAATCTTTGCATAAATGAGGTATTGATTTAAGGAAAGAAATGAATGCATGTGCGAAAATAAGCTCGACAATTACAGGGAAATCAATGGTAACCAAGCGCGACGACCCCAATTACTCGCAGGTAAGCGGCTATATCCCGAAGGAATTGGCGCTTCGCTTCAGGATTGCTTGTACGGCTAAGGAAATAAGTCAAAGTGAAGCCTTAGAGAAGGCGATAGGGCAATGGCTAGAAGACGAAGATCCCTTACCTGCCAAGATGGGCAAAGGCGAAAAATGAGGAAATGTTTGATTTGTAATTATTTCATCTTTTGACAGTCCCAGAAGCCACAAACACGGGGAATTCTACTTTCAGAGAGTCACCAAAGCTAGCGGAGCGCGATCGCATGTAGATATACTTAGCAAAGCAGGGCGAAGTCGAGAAGAAGCTCTCCATCTGCTTGGGAAAATTTTAAGAAATATTGCACAGTATAGACAGTTGCTTGACTGGTAAGTATATTCTTGTTGCTAGAAAGTGGGTAGCCTAATCTTCTCCAGTTATTAAGCCATTGAAAAAGCCCATTGGGAAAACCAAGAACTGGAGCAGAACGGAGGAACCAATGTTTGGGGCGAATCTTACTCTACGTGAGATAGACACCTTCCAGTCTTAGCCCGTCAGCTAACTTCGTCGGCAATGGAAGGAGTACCTTTGACATCAGCTTGATGTGAGCCGTTGTCCTTGGGGTCTCCTAGGGGGTAGCTCTGTTAAAAGGCAGTGTTAGCGATCCCGTTTCTTGACCCACCTCGTAAACCGCAACCAGTACACAGAGGGACGGATGATGACTTCCAAGCAGTGGGTTCTTATTACCAAAAAAGAGTGGAACGATATTGCTGTTGACGCCTTTGACTAGAAAGAAACCTATGCGGTGAATCCTTCGATTTGCCAACACTTGATAAGGCACTAAGATCGGGTCGAGTCATTATAAAGCAGTCCCAAATGCTTTTGTTGCTAGCGCACCATGCTTCGTAAACAGCGATGGGATAGAGGGTGTAGTAGTTGATCCAGTCAAGGTCACACTTGCCAACTAATTTCCGTGTCTTTCGCGAAATTAAAAACTATTAACTGGCTCACCCAATCGAAATCTCAATCCTCAAATTAGCACGGACGTAACGCGCTATAAACAATCGGTTGACTCTTAACGGATTGTAGATATCAAGCTTTCGATTCTCAAAAGCTTGACGGGTACGTCTTTCCTACATGTAGGTGTTAGTAGAAGCGTGGCTGATAGCAACAATCACCCGTTAACAACGCTTTGCACCAGCATCGATTATGAAAGCGATCGCATCAAGCGAACCTTCTAGACTGACAGCGAAAACGACCAGTCTTGAAAGAGTTTGAATTGAGGGGAAAAGTGACGGAGCAAAAACTTGAATCATCAGGAAACCAAGACATGGTTGAGAAGAAATACCTTTACAACAAAGGGGTCAACTACAAAAACTTCTTTGTTTGTCCAATTCAACTTCAGAACGGCTACACCTACAGATGCTTTCGCTCTCAAGAACCAGAAACTCAATTGGGGAGCGGGCTCTTTGAGACTATTGCAGAAGCTTTAGAAGCTGGAAAAATGTATCTGGATCGCGAATGGCAATACCGAAACGAGCTCAGCCATTATAAGACGTTGCTGGAGACTCGCTCGATTTCGCAAGAGGAGTATCACAGAAACATGTGTTTCCTCGACCAAGCTATCTGGGGACTAACCTAAGCGATTTTCTTCCTCATGCCAACGGAAAATTGGCATTAACGATAAGGCAACGATAAGGTATAGATGTAAGAACTTAGGGGGAACAATGCCAATAAAAAATCGTAGTTTCTTTACTTACGTAGACTTTTTCCCTGATGACAAATTTAAGGTGATCGGAGAGTATGCGGGGAAAAAACTTTTATTGATTGGCAGAACTAAAGCCTACGGCGATCCAATTGTGGCAATCTGCGAGACAGACAACCCCAGTAAGGAAGAGTTATCTGCTTGCGATCTCTACGAGTTGATGAAATATAGCCCTACTACCGTCAATCTCACAGAACTCGCTGCTACTCGGTAAGGGGTTAATTGGTAATAGGCGAGATTGTGTGTTTCCGAGCTGTATTGATGAAGGAAAACCAATGACCAATGACCAATGACCTCCAATCCCCTGACTTTTTAGTCGGGGGAGAGAGTCAATCCAATGCTGGCTCAAGGGTGCTAGTAGCTGCTTGGCAGAATGCGAGAACTGCTGTCACGTTTTGACTCAAGGGAGTTGAAGCGGCTGGCACGGCATTCAAAAAGTTGCTTAACTCCAAGCGTAATCGCGGCAACGACATCAGCATTGCATTTGCTGAGAAACTCATCGGGTAAAATAGCTCCAATAAAGAACTCCTTAGCAAGCTGGATCAAATGTCTCATCTCGCTAAACCCGATAGATTGGACAATAAACGTTGCGATCGGTGAGTTTTTCAAATCGTAGGGGGATTCTTGATTTCGTCCCTTACTCAACAGTTCTAGAACCTCCCTCTCGAGTTCAGTTTCAGGTTCTATGGAGTTGTGGATATGGGGCAAAAAATCTTCCAGTGCTGGCGTCTTAACTCCTGGCACCGGGAATTCTCCCATCATCATAGAAACAGCAATCTCCCGTCCCAAACGAGCTGCAAGTGCCTCAATAATTGCAATTGAAACAAGCTTGCACCCCAGATACAGCTTTGCCACTTCTAAGTTCCTTCTCGTTCTCTCAATCAAAGCTTGGTAAGTTTCCTCATCCGGCTCTCCCATAAATCGCTGGAAAACTCGCTCCGGGGAAAGGAAGTTCATAAACCCTTCCATACGTTGCAAAGACCACCGAG
>JAIUYC010000642.1 GCA_020216575.1 Coleofasciculus sp. S288
GGGCACTGGAAGAGCAATTAGATGCGACTGATATTATTCCAGATGCCTACGTCTTAGAAATTTCCAGTCCTGGGATTTCGCGAGAGCTTACCACAGACCGAGAATTTATTGCCTTCAAAGGGTTTTCCGTCATGGTTGAGACATCGGAACCTTATGAAGGTCAAAAACAATGGAAAGGACAGTTGATTCGCCGGGATGAAACCGGAGTTTACTTGAACCAAAAAGGCCGTGCGATCGCAATTCCCCGCCAGCTTGTAACTAGGGTGCAACTGGACGATAAGGGCTGAGCACAGGCTCAAGGTTAAAAGGGGTGAAGGTTGAAAGCTAGCAGAGCGTTTGCCGCATGCTTTGCCGTTTCCCCATTCGGCGTTAGCGTTAGCGTCAGCAAGGCTCAAGCCTAGCCAAGCGTTAGCCTAGCTGTTCTCAAAGGAGAGGATAGGTCGAAATGTTTAATTTTCTAACTTTCGACCTTCAGACAAACATTTCCAATTTTAAGGTACTCATCATGGAGATTTGCGTATGTCAATAGTTAGCCTGCCTGGACTGAAAAGGATGATCGAGGAAATTAGTCAAACTCACAACTTGCCGAAGTCTTCGGTTCAACAAGCGCTACGAGAAGCGCTTCTCAAAGGATACGAACGCTATCGTCGCGCTCAACGCCTCGACCGATCTCATTTTGAGGAAGACTACTTCGACAACTTTGAAGTCGATCTCGACATAGAAGAAGAAGGTTTCCGCGTTCTATCTACCAAAACTATTGTTGAAGAGGTCAACAACACCGACCATCAAATTTCGCTCCACGAAGTTCAGGAAGTAGCATCTGAAGCACAACTGGGCGACTCAGTAGTCCTCGATGTAACGCCAGACCAAGGCGAGTTTGGTCGAATGGCCGCGATTCAAACTAAGCAGGTGCTATCACAAAAGCTCCGGGATCAGCAGCGCAAGCTGATCCAGGAGGAATTTGAAGAGCTAGAAGGAACAGTTCTCCAAGCCAGAGTGCTGAGGTTTGAACGGCAATCTGTGATCATGGCACTCAGTAGCGGCTTCGGTCAGCCAGAAGTAGAAGCTGAACTGCCAAAACGAGAACAGCTTCCCAACGATAACTATCGCGCTAATGCGACGTTCAAGGTTTATCTCAAGAAAGTTCGCGAAGGTCCGCACCGGGGACCCCAACTGGTGGTTTCTAGAGGGGCGGCGGGTTTGGTAGTCTATTTGTTTGCTAACGAAGTTCCAGAGATTGAAGACGAAGTCGTTCGGATTGTAGCCGTGGCGCGGGAAGCGAATCCTCCTTCGCGCCATGTTGGACCCCGAACCAAAATCGCTGTTGATACTCTAGAGCGAGATGTAGATCCTGTGGGAGCTTGTATTGGCGCTAGAGGGTCGCGGATTCAAGTGGTGGTGAATGAATTGCGGGGTGAAAAAATTGACGTGATTCGCTGGTCACCCGATCCCTCCACCTATATTGCCAACGCTCTCAGTCCGGCCAGAGTCGATCAAGTGATATTGGTTAACCCGGAGGGACGTCAGGCTCATGTTTTAGTGGCAGAAGATCAGCTGAGTTTGGCAATCGGTAAAGAGGGGCAGAATGTCCGCCTCGCTGCTCGCCTCACTGGCTGGAAAATTGATATAAAGGATGCAGCAAAGTACGACTACGAAGCCGAACATCGGAAAATAGAGGCGTTAAAAGCAGCTTCTCCAGATATCGATGAAACACATGAGGATGAAGAAGAAGCAGTAGAAACACTAAACTTAACCGATTCGTCACTTGAGGATGAGAATACCAATCTAGAAGAAGAAGAGTAAGAGTTGAGCGTATAGTTTAAGTTGAAGGTTAGCAAGTTAGTAAGTTAGAAGAAGGGTTTGAACCTCTCCGCTTTCCAACCTTCAACCTTCAACTCCCATGAAACCCAACTACCGACGTTGTTTGAGCTGCCGCAAAGTAGCTCCTAAGGAAGCATTTTGGCGCATTGTACGAGTCCATCCATCGCGACAGGTACAATTAGATCAGGGGATGGGGCGTTCTGCTTACCTCTGTCCTCAAGCGAGTTGTCTGGCGGCGGCTCAAAAGAAAAACCGCCTGGGGCGATCGCTCCGTGCATCGGTGCCAGAACAGGTCTATGAAACGTTGTCGCAGCGTTTATCTGCCATGCTAGAAAATGACAAGGGATAAAAGGAGGATCACATAAACGGATAGCCAAAGACCTGCACTAAACCTTAGCGATCGCTAGGATAGGGAAAGAGTGACGGGTCAAAAATAGTTTTTTTCTGGAGGGAAGTCAATCTCCCTGTAGAAGCAGCTGAAACAGACAAAGTCGGAAAAGTGTCCCAGTTCTTTTAAGATTTGTGCAAGATTAGAAGAGAAGGAGTCGAGGCAGGTGAAGGCTATATTAAGTAGCTGACAACACAAATCAGCTCTTCTCAAGCTCTGATTGTAGATTATTCATTTAGAAGCGCATTCACCACTGTTCAAAGTTTCACACATTGGTCACACAACAAATGAGTAAGCGGTCACGAGTTATGGTGTAACAACTGGTAGGTAGGATGGGGAAGTAGTGGATGAACAACGGCAAAGTCAGAATTTACGAGTTATCACGGGAATTGAATTTGGACAATAAGGACATTTTGAGTATCTGCGAAGGGTTAAATATTGCGGTCAAAAGCCACAGTAGCACGATTACAGAATCGGAGGCGGAGCGCATTCGCACGGCGGCCGAAAAATATTCTGACCGCCCAACGGCTACTGTCAAAAGTCGAGACAGTGCATCTTTTGAAGGAGGTTCAAAGGCTCACCCCCCTAAAGTAATGGGACGTTCTAATGGTCAGCAAAAGCAACAAATTCTAGAGATTCGCAAGCCTAAATCTCGCCCTAGTTCTAACGCTCCACAAGAGGGACAAGTCGTGGCAACCCCTCCCCAACCCCCTATCAAACCCCCAGCCCCATCTACCCCACCGCGTCAGTCGGCAAATATTAATCGACCCCTACCACGGACTAATCAGCCGGATACCCAACTTGAATTGGTAGCCGAGCCTGAACCGGAAGTTATCCAGAACCCTGCTACCCCAGTTGAAGGAAAACCTCAACTCGTTGGACCGCCTGCAAGACCCGAAAAGTCGAAACCTTCACTGCCTCAAGTGGAGAAGCCGATTCTCAAACGAAATCGACAGGAGTCTGTGGGTTCAGAGCCAAGTAGCCTGCCAACCCCAACTAGATCCACTAGTCCCAATCCACCGTCACTCTCCCCTGAAGCCCCAAAAGAATCAAAAGACAAGGAAAAGCGCCGCAGTCAATCTGCACATCCCCCCGTTCCTGTACTCCAGGGACCGCCAAAACGGCCTCAACCTTCTCGTGGGGACAAAGAAGAAGAGGCGATAACTGTAAAAGGTCGCCTTGATGAGGCAGATGAAGAAGAAACCCTGCTCGAACCCGATGAACTCGTAGATGCGGAGCTTCAGCTCAAACGACCGACTCCTCCCCGACCTGTTAAGAAGAAAGAGTGGGAAGACGAAGAAGAAGAAGGGAAAGGAGCGTCCAAAGCTGGAAAAGCTGTCGGAAAAGTCAAGCGACGGCAGCAAGAGTTCCTCGATGAGGACGATGAAGATTTCAACTCCGATCTGAATGACGCTAATGCTCCAGTCACGGTAAGTCTGTCCGTGGTTCGTCCTCCCAAACCGAAGTCACTTCCAGGACAGGTGGCGTCAGCGAGTACTCAGAAGAGAAGGCCGGGTCCAAAAGGTGGCGCTGGTGAAACGGATCGAGACGGTCAGCGTGCGAAGTCGGATAGTCGCGATCGCCGTCGCGACAAAGGCGTACCAGAGCGCCCTGAAACAATCGTCTTGACTGGCTCTCTGACGGTCAGAGAACTGGCTGATGCCATGGCCATACCCGAAACTGAAATCATTAAGAAGCTGTTCTTCAAAGGATTAGCTGTTAATATCACCCAAACTTTGGATATCCCGACAGCGACGATGGTAGCTGAG
>JAIUYC010000643.1 GCA_020216575.1 Coleofasciculus sp. S288
CGGGGGCTGAGGTAACTCAGTCTAGGCAAGTGTCGCAACCTCGTAAGAGAAAAACCAGGAAATCCAAGCTGTGAGGTTTGGAAGCCTACACTTACCCGCAAGGGCAGTGTAGGAGGATGTCACTTTACCGATTAGCGATCGCAGGATATTCCGCCACTCACCCAACACCTACCACCTACCACCCCTCAATGCGAGCGTTTGCCCGTGTATAGTAGTAGTTTCCTTCATGCTGACCTCCTGCTGGATTCTTTCCCGATTGGAGGTGGACAAACCCATTAGACTCTTGTCCGAGGTAGTCGGAATGTATCCCAAACCAAAAACTCATCGCAATGCTGCCCAATCGCGTGACTGGTCAATTGAGCAACTGCCTGGATTAAGCGCTCAAGACCAATCCAAACTCCGAGAATTGGGCATTACAACAACTGGACAACTGCTTAAAAAAGCCAACACTCCGCAGTCAAAGCAGGCGCTGGCTAATCAGTTGCAAATTAAGTCCCAGTACGTGAACAAATGGGTGGCGCTGGCAGATTTGGCTCGCCTGCCAGGTGTCAGCTGTCAATACTGTGGGCTATTGTTACACGCTGGCATCAGTTCTGTAACACAGCTAGCTCAAACTCCAGCCCACCGATTGCACCAGCAAATTTTGCGGTTGCAAGTGGCAACGATGCAACGCCGTGACCTATGCCCTCAGATAGAGGAAGTGACAGCATGGATTCAACAAGCGCGAGAGATTAGTCGTTAATCGATAGTTGTTAGGAGAACAGCTTTTTCGGGCAACCGCGTTGACAGCCGAAGTAAAAAAACAACTGACAACTAACAACTGACAACTGACAACTAATCTTTCGCTAAAACGCCATGAAGGAAGATATCAGCAATTCCTTCTGCCATCTCTTGTATCTGTTTGGGAGACGCTCCTGGTTCCATAATCGTGTCATGGCTGAATCCAGCAACAGCAAACATGCCTAAAAACACCTGAGCAACAATCTTGGGGTTCGTGCGGCGATAAATACCTTTGTCCATTGCTGTTTGGAAGAAGGCTTCCGCGACATCCGCCATTTTTCGGATCACTTCTGACTGAATGCGATCGCGCAATTCGGGATGAAATTGCGCCTCCATAAAGCAAACTCGCATCATATCCGCATTCTCGTGCAGCCGCATCATCCGTCGCCGCATTACCTGCGCTACGGCTTTGTAGCTGCCCATTTCGCTGAGTTCCGTCAGCAAATCTGTGAGAATCTCCACCCAGCCTTGCGTTGCTACTTCAATCAAGATTGCCTTTTTATTTTCAAAATGGCGAAATAGGGTACCTTCTGCCACCCCAGCTGCACTCGCTAAATCGCGGGTGGTGGTTGCATCATACCCCCTAGAGGCAAACAAACGTTGTGCCGCCTGGAGGATGCGTTGCTTTGTCTCCGTCTCTGACTGAAGAGGCTGATTTAGAATTCGCATCGAAGTAAAAACCAAAGCTGTAGCGCTATTGTGCAACAGATTACCCCATTATTGGCAAAAGTTTTATAGTTCCTCACAAATTCTCTCTCTCACCCCTGTTATGTAATACATAGTTGCTATCAATCTTTTTATGTAGTTTAAGGCTGCCAAAACAGGAATTATGTAACAACTTGTGAAAACTTACTCCATTATGCAATTGACTCATCTATAGTATAAGAGTACACAGAAAAATAAAAGTAAATGTGTCGCAGAGATTGACAATTGCCATACCCGAAGAGTTGTATGAGCGATTACAGAGGGTTAAGCAGGAATTAAATATTTCCGGCGTATGCCAGGAGGCTTTGAAAATGGCTATTACTTTAAAAGAATTAACAACAACTCCGTCTGACGTTGAGAAGCTGGTTGAGCGCCTGAGGCTGGAACGGAAAGCGTTAGAAACTCAATTTAAAGAAAAGGGCTATCAAGTTGGCATCCAGTCGGCTCAACATCTTTCCTATCAAGAGTTTCAACGCATTGAAGGGGTAAACCGGATCGGAATGAACCTCGACGAAGACTCCTTTGCTCACCTGTGTACCTGGCTGGAATCTCATGAATACTACGATGATGCAAAATTAATTGATGAGGAATTTAGGAACCTCCTATCCCTGAGCGAACAAAACCAAGTGGCTTTCGTGAAGGGCTGGATGGAGGCGGTGCTGTCGGTTTGGAACAAGATCAAAGACCAAGTGAATGCTGAAGACTTCTAATAGGGAAGTCACTCTCACAAAATTAGGTGGGAGAATCCATAAACTGTTCAGCGTCTAATCATTAACGAACAACTCAGCCCAATCCTGTAGAGTCTGATCTCTACGGGATTTAATCAGTTTTGAAAGCAAGGAAAGCAGGGGAAGAATTTTGATTGGTGGGTTATTTATGCCAGCCTGCACGGTTATTAGTGACCTTTGCACACTTTGTCACCCCTTCCCAGGTTGAGAAATTTTTTTGCCATGATAGACCAGGAAACTGAGAAATTTTTATGCTAAAAGCAGTGCCAATTGCTGCTACCGCTTTATGAATGAGCTAGATCGATTTGTTCCACTTTTGAGGACGTTAGCGGGGAGGCTGTTATTTGCTGCCTGGTTGAGACAATACCGATGGCGCTCAATCATTGTGGCTTTTCTAGGGACGGCAATACTTGTCTGGGGAAGTTTGCCTGCTGTTGCTTTGGTTCGCACCGAAACACCCACAGTTCCCGCCGAGTCCATCCAACCTTACTTAGATCGAGTTATCAAGCGGGTAACAGAGTTTCGCCTCGATAATGGCATCAAGTTCATTGTCCTAGAACGCCACCAAGCACCAGTCGTATCGTTTGTAACCTACGCTGATGTCGGTGGGGTTGATGAACCAGAGGGAAAAACGGGTGTCGCTCACTTTTTGGAGCATTTAGCGTTCAAAGGTACTACAAGCATTGGGACGAAGGATTATCAGGCAGAAAAAGGTCTGTTAGACCAATTGGATCGATTAGCAGAACAAATCCAAGCCGCTAAAGCTGCGGGCAAAGAGGCAGAAGCCGCTAAGTTACAGGAAGAGTTTGAAAACGTTCAGGCTGAGGCGGCAAGCTTGGTCAAGCAAAATGAGATCGGTCAGATTGTCGAACAGGCTGGAGGTGTTGGCTTGAATGCGGCGACATCGGCAGATGCAACAGTGTACTTTTACAGCTTCCCGTCGAACAAGCTAGAACTGTGGATGTCCCTGGAGTCAGAGCGCTTCCTTGACCCTGTATTTCGCGAATTCTATAAAGAAAAAGATGTAATCCTGGAAGAGCGTCGCTTGAGAACCGATAACTCTCCCATTGGTAAGATGATTGAGGTGTTTCTCGATACTGCCTTTAAAGTACACCCCTACAAACGTCCGGTCATTGGCTATGACCAAGACATCCGCAACCTGACTCGCAAGGATGTCGAGCAGTTTTTTGAGACGCATTACATTCCCAGTGAGTTGACGATGGCGGTAGTGGGTGATGTTGACCCGGCAGAGGTGAAACGGCTGGCTCAAGTCTACTTTGGACGCTACGAAGCTCGACCTGCACCTCCGGAAGTCACGGCGGTTGAGCCACCTCAGCAGGAAACACGGGAAGTCACCATAGAACTGACCTCCCAACCCTGGTATTTGGAAGGATACCATCGACCGGCAATCACCCATCCTGACGAGGCGGTGTATGAAATTATGGGGCGTTTACTCAGTGATGGTCGCACCTCTCGCCTCTATAAATCTTTGGTAGAACAGAAACAAGTAGCGCTCTCGGCTCAGGGCTTTAGTGGCTTTCCGGGTGATAAGTATCCCAATTTGATGTTGTTCTATGCGCTAACTGCACCAGGGCATACGGTGGAGGACGTGGCGACAGCATTGCGAAGTGAAATCGATCGCCTCAAGACGGAACCCGTTTCAGCGCAAGAGTTGGATCGAGTGAAGACACAGGCGCGTGCTGGCTTATTGCGATCGCTCGATTCCAATATGGGCATGGCGCGAAATTTGGTGGAGTACGAGG
>JAIUYC010000644.1 GCA_020216575.1 Coleofasciculus sp. S288
TAATTCTCCGCGGTACCATCGCTGAAGCTCTTGACTTGGCGCAAAACGCACTTCTTCTCGGTGACCACTTGACAAAAGGATGTGTACTGCGTACTCATCTGGGGTTCTTGGCATGAAAATTACCCTCAATCCAACCCAATCATTATCTGCGACCCTGAAGTGGAAAACCACGTCTCCTAGAAGTCAAACGTCAGAAGTTAAAAGGCAAAACGGGTTACTTTTGACTTGTTCCTCGCTTCTTTCCGGTCAATATACTATACCGTTGCAGTAAAGTTTCCAGAACTGATGGCAGGGTTTTTCGCAGGTCTTCTGGTTTCTGAAACAATAGCTGTTGGTAGTTGGGCAAGTCGAAGGGAAATTGCCCCGCTAAGTCTTGGCGTTCCATCTTCGCCAGCAGAATCTGTTCTGTGCGCTTAGCGGTTAAGGCATAACCTATTTCTACGCAAACATTCGGACTGGGGATCGCTAGCGATTCCTTGTCTCCCTCAATCCGAGTAATTGAGGTTCCATCGGCAATAAAAAGCAGGCTTTTGCGGATTTTGCGCATTTGGGTACTGTTAAGCCGCATCGGTTCGCCAACCGGGCGTCGAGATTCTTCTAATGTTAGAGGTAAACGCGATCGCTGATTGAATGTGTTCAGAGTCTCAGATAAAGCGTTGCGTAGGGCGTCACTGGAGGTACTGTACTCCGTTTGATGGCTAAAAAAGATGATGGGTGCCAAGTGCGCCATCACCTCTTGCTTAGAGAAGTAAATCTCATGCGAGATTAAGTCAACGTTGGAGACGGCATAGCCGCCACTCCCTTCAATGTAAAACTCAACAATTTCCCCATCTAGATAGCGCCCGAACCACTCGGAGTTTTTGACATCCTGACTTTCGTCTAAAAAGTCCGCCCTCAAACCCGACTTAAGCAAGCTATTTTTACTCAAGCGCAAATCGTGGGGGCGTTTCTCCAGTTCTTTGATGGGTTCGTAGTCTCGGAGATACCAAGCTTTCAGGGCAATGATGGCCATGATCTCTTCTAGGATGCACGGGTTCCCGACACCTGACACTAAAATCCATGAACTGGAATTGTACCAGTAAGCGTCGCTATCTTATTATTGACGTAGCCGAAAACCGTCTAGCTGTCTTCTGACGGATGAAGGCGAGGTCGCGCTATTAAGCGCCTTTGTTGATAATTGGTTTGGGCAGTTTAGAGACAAGTTTTCTCACCAAGTCTGACATGGGAATTCCTTGCCTCTCAGCCTCTTGTTTCAACTGCTCAAATTCGTAGTCAGACATCCTAACTCTCAACATTTTTTCCCTTGTCATATTGCCACAAATGTTGCTACAATTTTGAGTATAGGGTACAGGCTGAAAAACCGCTAGGACGAGACTATACAAATCCGTGGTGTCCACACTCGACTGCCTAGAAAGTACTAATGCCCAGCATCAATTAGACTCAGCGAAGATTTGAGCCAGCGAGTCATAACATTGGAGCCGTTGGTAACAGGGTTGATGATAGAGGTAAGGTGCGTTATACCTTGTTAACGCACCCTAACGATAGAAGATTCCTTTTATCAATCAGCTTTCAGAGCTGTTCTAACTTTCGGCTTCGACAAAACTTTAGCAGTAAGCGGAGATATCTTCACCACACTCATCTGCCAGATAGCACAGAGCTCGGAAGCGTAGCGCTACGAATTCTTCATAGAACGGATTCAGCTTGCACAGGGGGGGAATGTGAATTAGGGTGCGACCTAATAGTTTGACATCCCGCTCAAAGGGGCATTGCGCTGGAATCGCTTTGCAGAGGTGGTGCGCCAGTTCGGAATTATCAACGTTTATGCGGTCAAGCCACTGCCGTATCGGTTGAAGCAGGTCGAAGGTTTTCTTGGGTTTAAAAGGCTTAAGCGGAGTTGTCTGCTGAGCGGAAGCCTTTCCCTGGTGAATCAAAACCCAGCTTGAAAAAGCTAGATTCTTTACTGTATACTCAGATACATTCATAATTCCTTTCCTGTGTTCGGAAAAAGCGAACCGAATCGCTTGTAATTACCTACAACTGCTCCGCCGCTCTCACCGGATTAATGTCGGTGCAATTTTTAGGTGGATAGCCCCACTTGAGTGGACTCTCCTCAATTGCTAAGAAGAGCAAAACTTGGGTTGTTATTACAGGTGTGTCGGTTCTGTGTTGGCTGACCCTCTGACAACTTGAGTGGGGGTCAATTCGCTGCGGAAATGAAGCAGCTTATTTTATAAGAGATTAGTAGGTAACAGATTAGTAGGATGCAGTCTGTCAACAAGAGCTGTACTGGAAGAGAAAAAAAAACTAATTGAGGGTAGTGAGCGTAAATATCGGATTTATCAAAAGTTTTAAAGCCTGACTGCCTATAGATAGGCTATCTGAAACTACAGACTTACTGCCTGGGCAATGTCTCTGAAGTTTGGGCAAGGTTTACAGATGAGATTCAGTAATATACCTTAACAGGATAACTTATCTAATTCGTAAACGGCAGGGGATAAATGATGAACTTTGCTAATGAGATATTTTTAAGTTGCCTTCATCTATCCAGAGGTACATCTTAGCAAATTTCTTTACGGAAACCGAACCCTGAAAATATAGGGGAAGATGAGTTGAGGAGTTAATTCTCCCTATTTTCCCATCTTCCCCTATTTCAACCGATAAAAATCAGCGTGGCAACTCTTAAGAGGCGACCCTCGTGGTGGCGCGTCGGCGGCGTCCGGTTAACTTAACCGGGGGTTCCTCGGGAGCTTGGAGCAAGAACACCAGTAATGGTTTGCTTTGGAGTTCTCGTCGCGTTAAACGCTGAAGGTCACGCTCAATTTGGGTTTGTAGCCCCGTCCAGTCAACATCAAGCTGATCGCCATCAAAGGACTTAGCAAACTCCGTCCAGCGATCGCTCAAAGTCCGTTCAATCGTCTTGATCACCAACTGTTGCAGCAGGGTTTTCTCAACTGACGATACAACGCCTCGCAGGTGGATTTCTGGCTTGGCAAGAAGTTGTCCGTCCCAACTGACTGCTGCTGCCACCGTAATCACCCCATCGTCTGCCAGCTGCTGCCGCTCTTTGAGGACGTTGTCATGAACGATACCACTGCCATCGACCAGTTCCACCCCTGAAGGCACTTTGCCAGCTATGCCGATGCTGTCCTCCGTTACCCCTACGACATCCCCGTTGTCAATAATCACCATATTTTCGCGAGGGATGCCCATGCTCTGCGCCGTTTTGCTGTGGTGAATGAGCATTCGGTGTTCTCCGTGAACTGGGACGAAGAATTTAGGCCGAGTTAGAGCGAGCATCAGTTTTTGGTCTTCCTGCGCCCCGTGACCGGAGACGTGAATTCCCTTGTCGCGACCGTAGATGACATTCGCTCCTTGCTTCATCAGCTTATCTATGGTATTCACCACAGCAATGGTATTGCCAGGGATTGGATTTGCTGAGAACACTACCGTGTCGTTTGACTGGATTTTCAGCTGTCGGTGTTCGCCATTGGCGATGCGAGTGAGTGCCGCCATCGGTTCGCCTTGAGACCCAGTGGTCAGAATCAAAACTTTTTCTGGGGGGAGATTTTGAACGGCTTGCAACGGCTCGAACAAGTTATCTGGACATTTGATGTAACCTAAATTGCGAGCTTGGGCGATGACATTGAGCATCGATCGCCCTACAATCGACACAATTCGGTTGTGCTTTTGCGCCAGTTCCAGAATCATAGCGATTCGATGAACTGACGAGGCAAATGTCGTGATCAAAAGGCGTCCAGGCGCTTGAGCAAGGATGCGATCCAGATTGGGATAAACCGACCGTTCTGAAGGTGTAGTTCCTGGAACTTCAGCGTTGGTCGAATCGCTTAGGAGGCAGAGGACACCTTTTTCACCGTATTCTGCTAATCGCTGAAAATCGAAGCACTCGCCGTCTACGGGTGTATGGTCAACTTTAAAGTCACCCGTGTGGATAAGCACACCTACTGGGGTATGAAT
>JAIUYC010000645.1 GCA_020216575.1 Coleofasciculus sp. S288
AAGGAGTACTTGCATGCTACTCCCATCAGAGTTAATTCGATACAGCATCTTCAAGGTTTTCTTCGTGTCCCTGTGCCAGAAGGCCAGAGTTTTGCTGTCTGGTGACCAAACCAGTTGGTAAACACTACCAGCAGCGAGTTGAGTAATACGCCGCGAACGTTTACTGGCAATATCGAATAGGTAAATATCTTCAACTATGCCAAAGGTTTTGTCAGTAAAGCTGTCTGTATAAGCGACAGTTTTACCATCTGGGGACAAGGTATACTGATTACTGCTGCCAAGACTTTTGTCCTCGATTTTTAAGACTTCTATAGAACCGTTGGGACTGATAGATTTTTTCGCGTATAGAAGTCGTTGAGTCTGAGGAGACCATGACAAATACGATCTCCTCGTTTCCTCGTTGAGAGCGCTTGGGATACTGTTGGGAAACTCCCACTTAGACATCTTCCAATCTGTGGGGTTTACTACATACCAACCCTGTTGCTTGTTAATCTGGGTCAGGTTGAGGATGACGTCGCGATCGCTCGGTAAACTAGTAATACTCTTGATAGGATTAAATATTGACACACCACACCCACCCAAAAACATACCGACTAGAACGAACAATCTTAGCGGTTTGAAAGAGACTTTCATTTTTTAGACAGCGGGGCTTAAGCCTTACAGGGGATAGGAGCATCAAATTTCTGCCCTTCAAGTCTAAGCGTGGGAGTATGACAGCTATGTAACCTCACATTCGGCTTTTCTAACTGTCACATTCAGCCTCACCCAATCGTCACTTACAATTTCAATTTTGCCTAAGTTTTACGTACCGCCAATATTCATCATCGTCTTTCCAAATAAATATGGTATTCTTTGATTAATCAGTCAATCAAATTTGATCATGCCTCCACGCGACGTGCAAGACTCTGAGGAACGGCGACAGCAGATTATTGATGGCGCATTCCAGGTTTTTGCCAGCAAAGGCTTTGAGAAGGCGACGAATAAGGATATTGCAGCGGCGGCGGGAATTGGCTCGCCCGGTTTAATCTATCACTACTTCAAAAATAAAAGCGACTTGTTTCAGCAAGTGGTCGAGCAATACCTACCCATCCTGCAATTGCTGACTCATGGTGAGGAGGAGATGATGAGCAAACCGCCAGAGGATGTTCTCACCATCTTTGGTAAAGCCTTTCTGAGAGTTTCAGAAAACCCGAAATCAATTGCATTGATGAAGCTGCTCATGGGTGAAGCCTTCCGGCAACCTGTCGTTGCGGGCATGCTCAACAAAATTGGACCGAGTCGTTCAATTGCCTTCTTAACTCGCTACCTAGAAAGGCAAATGTCAGCCGGAGTCCTCAAACCGATGAATCCAGGTGCATCAGCTCGTTGTTTTGTGGGTTCCTTAGTCGCCTACATTCTTACACGGGAAGTCTTCCTACAGCCGGATGCTCAGCAGATTAGCCCCGATACGATGGTAGCAACGGCTGTCGAGGTTCTCCTGGAAGGTATGAGGATTTCCCCAACAGATGCCAATACCCATACTTGAAGGCAATCTTTTTTTTTGGGAATAAGTTGATTGATTAATCAATCTAGGTCTAGGTTCTGCAACTCATCATCACGGAGTCATCATGTCACACACGCATCCCGATCCCCCTAATGGCTCTAAAAAAGTTCCCAGCACTCCTGTGCGGGAAAGGGAGAAACTCTCCGAGCCGCAACAGATTCAACCTCCTGAGCCTCAGACTTCTGCTAAGAAGCCCCGCCCAAAAATCCCCAAACCTGTGCGAATCCTGGGTGCGATCGCACTTGTCGCTGGGGTGGGATATGGTATCTACCGTGGATTTTTTTATCAGCCGGAGCCAGACGGACTGTTTTTAAGCGGTCGGATTGAGGGGCGTGAAGTCGATGTCTCCGCCAAAATTGGAGGTAAGGTTGCTCAAGTAGCCGTTGAGGAAGGAGAGATGGTGAAGCCCGGTCAACTTTTGGTGCTGCTGAATGAGTCCGAATTGCGTGCTCAGCTTCAGGGGGCTGCGGCTCGGGTGCGTGCGGCACAGGAGCGGATGGAACGTTCCCGCCAGCAGATTCCCGTACTGCAAGCTCAACTCGAGCAAGCCAATCTCACCACCGAACAGGCGACACAAGAAAGCCGAGGTCGAGTTGTCGAAGCCGAAAATTCTTTAGCTGCTGCGCGTGCTCAACAAACAGAAGCCCAGGAAAATTTGAGGCTGGCACAAGTCAGACAAAAACGCACCAGTTTCTTGTATTCCCAAGGCGTTGTGTCTGCTCAGCAACGGGATGAGGATAATGCAGCTTTAGAAGTCGCTAAAGCTCGAGTCAATGCTGCTCAACAGCAGGTTCAGTCAGCGCAAGGAAGGTTAACTCAAGCCCAATCAGCTCTAGGCAACCCATCCATTCGTGCGGCGGCAGCCCAACAAATTGAACGACAAATTGCCCAAGCCCACACTGATGTCTCAGTTGCACAACAGGAAGTCCGCGACGCCCAAGCGGCACAAGCACAGATTCAAGCAAATTTGGATGATCTGACCGTCGAGAGCCCGCTTGCTGGTAATGTAATGACCCGTTCTGTCGATCCAGGGGAAGTCGTTGCAGCCGGTGAACCGCTAGTAACGCTTGTGAATCTCAACAATCTTTATCTGCGTGGCTTTATCCCAGCTGGAGAAATTGGTAAAGTCAAACTCGGTCAGCCCGGATTAGTTTATTTAGATACCTTTCCCAATCAACCCTTAGAGGCAACCGTCACTCGAGTAGACCCCAAAGCAAGCTTTACACCCGAAAACACCTATTTTAAAGAAGATAGAGTGACCCAAGTGTTTGGCGTTGAACTCACTCTAAATAATCCTCAAGGTCTTGCAAAACCGGGAATGCCCGCTGATGGTCGCATTCTCGTACCCGAAACCCAAGAAGAAGCGTCTTCTAATCCATTGCGTCTACCGTGGGACTAAAACTATGAGTGCAACTGTTCGGGCAGCTCATAAAACCCGACGCACCAACGCTCCTGTCATTTCTATTCGCGATTTGCAGCACCGCTACGGCAAACAAAGCCGTGAAGCCGTAGCAGGAATTAATTTAGACATTTATCAAGGCGAGATTTTCGGGCTAATTGGTCCGGATGGTGCAGGCAAAACCACAACATTTCAGATTCTTTCCGGGGTGATGCCTCAAACAAGCGGCATTGTGGAAGTGCTTGATTCTCAGCCTAGGGACGTGCGTTTGCAAATGGGCTACCTTACTCAGCGCTTCAGTCTCTATCAGGATATGAGCATTGAGGAGAATCTGCGCTATGCAGCAGGGTTGCGCGAGGTGAGTGAAGCCGCATTCAAAACCCGTAGCGAACATTACCTAGGGTTGCTGGATTTGGCACAGTTCAAAGAACGCCTAGCTGGACGGCTTTCAGGGGGAATGAAGCAAAAACTGGCACTGTGCTGTGCGCTCATTCATCAGCCGCAGATTTTGCTGTTAGATGAGCCGACTACAGGGGTTGATCCGGTGTCGCGCCGCGAGTTTTGGGATATCTTGGCAGAACTTGCCGTTACTGAAAGCGTGACAACCGTTGTTGCTACACCCTATCTCGATGAAGCGGAGCGCTGTTCACGGATTGCGTTGATGTATGAGGGCGAAATTCAGCAATGCGACACCCCCGCAAAGGTGAAAGCCAGCTTGGGTGTGCAACGGTTAGAAGTTTACCTGCCTGTGGCGCAGCTCTACCAAGCCGAGGACATTCTCAAGAACAACGCTGATGTGCGGGATTTAGTGTCAGACGTGCAGCGCTTTGGCGATCGCTTAGATATACTAACGGCACAACCCAAGGAAAGTTGCAATAGAATTGGGTATCTCTTAGAGCAGCAACACATTAAGGTGGAAAACTTCGCCACCGATACCCCAACTTTGGAGAATACCTTTGTTGCCCGGTTGCGAGAACTCAAAGGCGAGACGTCTGCAAGCCACTACCCCCGAATTTCCCGCCAAGAACAAT
>JAIUYC010000646.1 GCA_020216575.1 Coleofasciculus sp. S288
AAGCCGACTGAATCAACAACGTAACCGGACATCGAGCCAGAGATGTCTACGGCGTGCAAGAACACCTTGCCCGTCGGTTCTACTACATCAAAGGACAACTCAACTGCTTTTTCCAGGATGTCCACAATTCGAGGCACTGGTTTCCAGGTTTTTTGGCTGCGCCCTAGACTGCCGCCGGATTTGTAAGTTTTGAGGGCTTTGAGAACATCGATGGGGTGAATCCGCCCTTTGCGTAGGTGTTCTTTGTTGTTGAGAACGGTTTTGACTCGCTCCAAATTTGCCGATTCATCGGCTCGCAACACGCCCAACTCCGTGAGCGAACCCAAATTCCGCAGCATCGCTCCAATGGGCATTTCGTTGAACAGCAGTTGCCATGCTTGCTTGTCCATTTTGCCCACGGGTGCAGCCATTTCGTGGGTCAGATGACCTCGAGCGATCGCTTCATGTGTTTTGTCCGGATTCCGCTTCAGCCATTCGTACCACCAAATCTGAGCTAACACGGGTGAGGGAATTTTGTCCGGCAGTTCATTCCACCCCTTAACCACCCACTCAAACAGTTGCCGATGGTCTTCTGTAGGAGGTTTGACGTGGAACAGTCGCAGGGCATCTCGGTGGGAGAAGCCATGACGCTGCTGGTACTTCAGCAATTGGTAGGCTAAACCCTGAGTGTCTTCCCGCGAGAGCCAATTTTTCCCCACCTCGCGCACCACCTTCCCGAATCCCCGCAAGGCTTTGGTGTAACTCAGCCATTCGTAGAAATGACTAGCGGTGCGAACGACTTGCGGAAAAATTTCCTGAAACGCGGCTTTCGCTTCCGGTTTTTCACCCATCGATAGCAGCACCAGTGCCAAAATGGGGGCGCTATTGTTGATCGAATGACCATTGCTAGCGTAAAGGATTTCTTGGGCGACTCGGTTGGAGTCTTTTGCGATCGCTTTACGCAGAACCTCGACAAACTCGTCGGTTAATTCTTTCTTCCCAGCATAGTACGTGCTTTGCGCCGTACCAATCAGCAAGCAACGCCGCAGCAACTTCCAGGTTCCAGCATTGAACATCCAACCGCCAGAACGCCCCTGAATCATTTCCGCTTCCCGTCCGGGGATGGGTTGGCTCTGTGGTGTACCTGTTGTTTTTTGAGTAAAAAAGTGGTAGTTCATGGGTCATTCTCCCGGCCCCAATGGGGCAAAAATGGGAAGGTGGCGGAGCGGGATTTGAACCCGCGACCTCTCGATCCACAATCGATAACCCTCAATTCTTCGGCCCTTACGGGCAAGGGGTGAATCAAGGATGTTTTAGCGCTCTATCCACTGAGCTACCCGCCACATTCAAAACTTATGAATTATGAGTTTAGAGTTATGAGATGTAGAAGTACGTTAATTAGAGTTTTTCACTGAAAAACCCTGTTAATTTGAAAGCGAATTGCTTTCAGGGGGCGGGTTAGGAGTCGAACCTATATACCACCGATAACCCTCAATTCTTCGGCCTGTGAAGGCAAAAATGGTACTCTACCGTTGAGCTACCCGCCACATAGTTTTAAACCCGATTTTGGGCTTTAAAGTAACTGTTTTACATTCCACAATTCTCACTTCCAAGTTCATTAAAAGCTGAAACTTGTTAGTAAGTTATTTGCTTGTAGTATTAATGTAGTATAAACTTTACTCAACGTCAACTGGTTAGGCAGTTAATTTCAAAGCTTCTGCGATAAAGAATTCTGCCATTACCTAGGTTTAGGGGTCAGGGGTCAGGCTTCCCAGAGCGTCAGCGCTCGACGTTCGGCTGAACTTCGACAAGACTTCGGCGTGAGGCTTCGACGGTGAGCGCTCAGGCTTCGACGTGAGCGCTCGCGCCAGGAGCATCCCATTTTTGCAAATATATTTTTCCTTCTCAGTACTATCCCCCTTGTCCCTCTTGTCTTCCTTGTCTCCCTTGTCTTCCTTGTCTCCAAGAGTCCCTGCTCAAAACAAATTGTGCAACTTTGGGATGCACCCCTCGCGCCGAAGTCCGACAGGGGTCAGGAGTCGTAGGGGCTCATTTTACCCAGATATCTGCTTTCTACAAATCAATTCGATAAACCCGCCCGTACACAAATCAGGAGATAGAGGGCTGTACTCCAATCATTTGAGAACCGCTATATTTCAAGGCGTCAAGAGTCGCGCCGTCGCAATGGGAGTTGTTGAACTGTGAAGGGAACTCTGGTTTTGCACCAAGGCATGCTGGAGGAGTTTCACGGATAAAGGTTCGCTTTCTCAATCGGGTAATACAGCCCGTAGCGATATACCCATCCCCAGCCATCGGGATCTCTTTCTTGAGTCCACTTTTTGAAATTAGGCTTATTCCGATTGCGATTGATAGTGGAAGGATAGCACTTTAACCGCTGAGCTAATGCTACCTGCTTATGTGGAGATGGTACTTCTTGATTCCTTAAAGTATCGGTTAAGTATTCGTCATCATGGATTAAATCAGTCCTGAAACGCTGATTCTCGGATGCTTCAAAATTGTTGCTTGGACTACTAGACCAGCCCTCTAGTGGCTCACTAGGCATAATACTCTTCTTTCTAGTTATAAGAAACTTAACTCCTGGTTCTTGACACAAGGTTGATGTCAGATTGAGTAACCTGCTTTTATACAATAATCTCAGAAGCTGGATAAGGCTTTCACCTTTTGTGCCAAGTGAGTTGTCAAGTTAGGAGCAATAAATTGCACGATTCAACAATCTATCTTGCCGGAAAATACATGGGAATTTCTCTAGAAGCTTATCTACAAAGGCGAAAATTGTACCTATGGGTTGAAAGTAATTTTACTAGTTTAATCACGGACTTAGAGGTTTGCGTTGCCAATCTGGCAGAAATTCGGCAACTGGGACTTATTCAAAAGCTGAGTACTAGAGCGTTTCTTGATCGCCTACCCTACACAGTAGGGAACAATACCTTACTTGTGATATCAGAACGATAAGATAACTAAATTATGGAGTCAAGATAGGTAGCGATCGCGCTTTGGATAATACACTTGGCCTGTTGGGTTGCCTGAGTAGCCCCCACTTGTACCGAGGAAAACCAGTAGTGACCTGTCGCCTTATGAGTTATAGCAAAGATTGAGTAGGTCTGAATCTCCCATCCGAGGAACTCTTCTTGACCTTCAATCAGGCTACAGTCAACTATAACTTGTGTCTTACCGTCGTAGTAAAAGCCATTTTCTTCGAGCGCTCTAGCTACAGCTTGGTCGATGGGGGACAAATCTATTGGTATCATAACGTTCTAACTCCTTACAATCCCTAGTCGGCGTATCGGCAGCGACCGAGTACTCCTCTAGAAAATGCTTTGAACAGGCACAGCACTAAGGAGCAACTCAATCCAGAATTTCACAACCCCTTTGAGAAATAGCCCCACTGCTACGCAAATGTGTATATCACCTTAGTCGGCAGTGCATGAGTATTCTGCGCTAATAACTTTAGATTGCACCCACTTCACAGCTATTGCCCTATATAGCCCTGGCATAGCTCAAAAGTGGACAGTCTGAGCGAGCGCTCTTCTTGATGCCCCTATAGCTTTCTTGGAGGAAGCACCCGGGGAAAGGCGAGGAAAGTGGCTTAAGCCGAACAGCGAAAAACAGTAGTTTACCGACTGCCATTCTTCTAAAAGTGAATCATCTTCTCAAAAGGCAGTTAGAAGTTTCGGATAGGCTCTTTTTAATGTTTTTTTCACTATCCAGTATTCCAATCCAGTTAGGTTTTAGCCAGCGAAGATTAGGGAGTTAAGGGTGGACATAAGCATATCTGTGCTTGTGCTATTTCTGGAATTGCTAATACCCCTTAGTAGATAAACGCCCAAAGAAAGCTTATAAAAACAAGATAACAAGCCAGAGAAAACCAAATAGCGAAAAACTGGAATCAACAAAAACGGGTAGAGCAATACGGGTGCATCCCAAAGTTGCACAAATTGTTTTGAGAAGGGACTCTTGGAGACAAGGAAGAC
>JAIUYC010000647.1 GCA_020216575.1 Coleofasciculus sp. S288
CAAAAGCGACGTTAACAGTTAGAGTAGTTTTGCCTACTCCTCCTTTAGATGTGTGAAACGCAATCGTCCTCATCCTAACTGACTCCAAAAACCTTCTAAGAAAATCGGCTACAGGTTTAACTTTAGTGGGATTTTGGATATTATGCTTATCCCATAAAGTCCACTGTCCTTGATTATAGTGGTATATTTCAACTAAAAAGGGATCGACTAATAATCCAAATCTTATGCCTGAATGTTGAAGATACATCTTTAGCTGAAATCTTGCATTATCATTGATTCGAGTTCTAGCACTCTTGATTTCTACTAAAAAGTTCACATATCTCCTGAAGTCTTCTACAAGGAAATCCGCAGCTTTGTTAGTACCTGTACTAGGCACAAAAATGTCAAACTCTGGATACCAGTGAGAATAGTTACTATTGCGTGGTAGTCCTGCCATCTCAAGCATAGTTTGAACTAGATGCAAGGAGACATATGCTTCATTGTTCCACTTGGATGGCAGTGTAGACATACTCTAAGATAGGCAGAGACTACTAACACCTTAACAGTGTCCAATATCAATCTATTATGGACTAACAGAAACATATAGAGGCAAGGAGCGATCGCACTTACTCCCCCACCCTCCTATCCGGCATCTTCGCCCCCTCCCAATTCACATCACTCAAATCCGCTGTCTCAAGATTCGCCCCCGTCAAATCAGCACCACTCAAATCAGAACCACTCAACTTCGCCCCCACCAACTTCGCCCCAACTAACTGAGCATTCCTTAAATCTGCATTCCCCAACTTTGCCCAACTCAAATCAGCGCCACTCAACCGCACCTCTCTCAACGTTGCCCCTACCAATTTCGCTTTCTGCAAACTAGCATTGGTTAAATCAGCACCACTCAAATCCGCAATTACCAGTTTTGCCCCATCCAACTGAGCACTTCTCAAATTAGCCCCTCTGAGAATTGCACCAATCAAATTAGCATTCCGCAAATCTGCCTCTGCTAACTGCGCCCCTGTCAAATCTGCATTCTGAAAATTCCTTCCCCCAGTGTCATAGCGCTTCAGTAGTTCCCCCGCATCCGTGACGCTAATCTCTCGCTGCGGCGGACGCCGAAAGGTAAACGTGAAGGTGTCCCCACTCTGCATCACTCGCCACATTTCCTCATACATGGGATAGGAACCCACCCCACTCAACTTCGCCCAACCCTTTGCCCTGGTTAAGGCGACAAATAGCTGATTTCGCAACTGAAGATTACTCTCCTCCTTCGCCACATTATCCAACCCCACCACATACACCATATCCGCCTCATTTCCCTTAGCGCGGTGAATGCGAGACACGGTGACACCGCCCTCACACCAAAACTTGTTGGGGTGATAGTTTTCCTTATCGCGTATCAGGATATTGCAGTCAACTGTGCTGGGAATATAGATATCAATACCCTGCGATATCAAAAACTCTGCAACAGCCGTTTCCAGCTTCATTGCCTCGAACCCTGAACCCAAAACAATCACCAAAATCTCACGGCTGGGCTTGAGTCCATCATGACGGAGATTGTAGAGAATGTTGTGTGCCAGGGCAGTCAGTTCTTCTTGGCGCGATCGATACGCGATAAACTCCAGCACCTGCCCTTCCCAAAGTTCAGGGATGAGATTGGGAGAGTTTTCGGGTGGGCGTCTCAGGGTAATTGGCTGACCTGGGATAAAACGCCCCGTCACCTCGTACCCGATCGCACGCCAATCTTCTGCACGGGTAATCCCAGTCAGCATCCCACCCCGACGCAACACCCCCATACCAATACCATGCGCGGCAGTGAGAATTGGACCTGGAGTGCGGTAGCAGCGATGCATGATTTCACTCTTTCGGATGCCACCGCTATACTGCCCCGTTACCAGATGCCCCAAATCCTCGCCAAACACCTCGCTGGCGTTGGGAATCTTCAAGCTTTCTAGACTTTGGGCTTCGTCGTAACTCCAGATTAAACGCCGTTGTTCAGGTTGGGCGAGTTCGACGGGTCGCAGGGCTTGATACGCCATCCAATAAAACGGTTGCCTGCCCTCAAATTTCAGAGGGTCATCAACCATCAGGTCTTGCCCTTCATCAATTAATATGGCATCATATAGCGTAGGGATAACTGTATTATGCAATAACTGTACGCATACTTCAGCTAAGGCTTCATTCGGTCGCTTGCTTTCAGTATCTTCAACCGTCAGACGCTCCACGCCAGCCGCCCTACAAATCGTGCTGTAGAGTCCGGGTTGATTTCTCGCTCCCCAAGCATGAAGGACTTGTAAGTTTGGATTTTTCGGCTCATACCCGACCTCGCCGCTACTGAAGCGACGTAGCCACCGCTCTATTTGCTCGATGATGGGATGGTACAAACTGCGGCTGAAAAAAACAAAGGCAATATCCCAATCCGGATGCTTCAGGTGCATGTGAGCGGCTTTCTGGCACAGCAGCACCGTTTTTCCCGACCCGGCAATCCCTCGAATTCGCTGCGGTCCTGGGGGAATGGTTTTCGCGATGTGTTCTTGCTGCCAATCAAATTCTGAGAGCCGTTGCCGCACCTGCGTAAGAACGCTGGCACGGGTTTGTTTGCTGGTCGATTGTTGGTTGTGTAGGGACATGACATGTCGTGTCCCTACCCGTCTGCGGAAAACAGGTGCGCCACTGATCACCGCTTGCAGCAACTTCCACTGTTCATCGGTTAGCCTGGAACCCTTGATAACGGGAGTCGTTTGCTGAATCAACTCAAGGAGAGTTTTGTGCCTTGAATTAAAACCTGCTAACTCCCGACTCCTGACTCCTGACTCCTGACATAGAGAATCTTGAAAGATGATTGGAGGGCAACTGGGCAATTGGTAAAAGCCGCTTTGATACCATTGTTCTTCAGTAATCAGAGGTAGGCAAACGAACGCACGTCCCGATACCTTGCGGCGGAGACTCGGTTCGCGATCGCAATACCCCAACAAAGCAAACAGTTGATTTTCTGCTTGCTCGTAGGGATTGCTGCTTGTCGTGTAGTAATTTTGAAACTCCCAGCGATGACCTGCGATCGCAACAATTTGGTCAATCGTGACAGATTTGATTTCAATCACAATTAGACCCAGTTGGGAGTCTGCCATCAAAATATCAGGCTCTTTGCGAGACTTTCCCACCTTAGAAAAAATCGGATAGCGCCAGTATCCAATACAATCTCTAGCCGCAAAAGCATTCCGAACCGCATCCCAAGCGTTCTGTTCACCCGCTTCTCCCCCTTTCCCTAACGGTTCGGTGGTAATAAATTTGCGGTTCAGCCTTGCTGATACCCCTTGGGAAATCGCCATCCTTTCAAGCAGATGCGTTTTAACAGTGATAGGACTTACGCAAGTGTCACAAAAAATCTGGTTTTTTTTGTAGTAAGGGCTTTAGCCCTTTGGAATGAGGACTAAAGTCCTCACTACGAACTGAAAATAATATGCCAGTTGCGTAAGTCCTGAGTGAGTAGTTACCAGTTACCAGTGAATGACTATAGCGGTTCTCAAATGATTGGAGTATAACCTTCTAACTCCTAACTCCTGACTCGGAGGGCGGGTTTATCGAATTGATTTGTGGAAAGCAGATATCTAGGTGAAACCCGCCCCTACACCTCCTGACTCCTGACTCCTGACTCCTGAACCTAGATGTATTCCACTCTAAGTGAGAATCGCTATAAATTCTTTTTCTTCAGCGCCGCCCTTTGGCTTTTAACTTTTGCCGTTTGATTGCAACCCAAGCTACAAACGCAACTACCAGCACAACCAGTACGATTTTAGAAACCGGTCCTAGGTACTCTTCTACAAGCTCGTAGTTGTCCCCCAGCAGATACCCTAAAAACGTTAGTAGCATCACCCAGGCGGTAGTGCCGAGCGTCGAGTAGATCAAAAACGGTGACAAATGCATCTCGCTGAGTCCTGCTGGGAGCGAGATTAACGTCCGAATTCCCGGTACGAGACGACCTAAAAG
>JAIUYC010000648.1 GCA_020216575.1 Coleofasciculus sp. S288
TAGACTAGAGGGAAAGTGGCTACCTTGTTACATCCAGAAAGTATCCTCAAGTGATCAGATAGCCCTAGTTGAATTTCATTCAGACGAGTCTTCCGAAAGGGAACAGGTCAGTGTTAACTTTTCGGACGTGCTGCCAGATTTAAATAGCACACAATTTTCTGAACTCCTCCGTTCAAGAAACACAGGTCTAGATTTATATCGAGAGAAATCCCGACTCTCCAATCTTCCTCCTTCCATAAGACTGGAACAGATTCGTGAAATAAACAGTGAGTTGCGCTCTCGTGTATTTCCACTAGAAGTACGTGATTACCAAGTACACCTCAGCAGTGAACCTGTGAGGATGACCCCGCCAAATTTCTATCCCAGCCACTCACTACGGGAACCGTCGATCTCTTTTTCAAGAGAGCAGTTAGGCAAAGAAGTCGCTAGAGGATTAACATCTTTTGGGGCATACGAAAGACCTACAGCCAATATTCCTGTAATCTTGATGTCACCCTCAGACAAAATGCCGCAATTGGAACAATTAGTTACCTCACTTCAAAAAGGTAGCAAGAGATTTAGTGGATTTCGGAATACCTTTGGGACAGGGTTGGAAGTTATAGGCAAATACAATGCTAACTTTGATGATTATAGGAGAACTTGTGAACATATTGTTCCCGACTTGGCTAAGTCTCCTTTGCCTATCATGGTTGCCTATATGCCAGATCAGGGAGGAGAGTGGAGCAGAGTAAATTACAGTTCTCCGTATTACCAAGTGAAGCATTATCTCCTAGAAAACGGTGTTGCGTCGCAAGGCGTTGACCAAGAAACTTTAGGCAATCTTGAATGGAAAGACTTAAATTTAGCATTGGATATTTTTGCCAAGACAGGGCATATTCCTTGGGTACTTGATGAAGGGTTGCCGCTAGCCGATATCTTTATCGGTCTGTCTTACTCGTCAATTCGAGTCAATAGTAAACTAGAAAGAATAATTGCCTATGTATGCGTCTTTGACAATTTCGGACGCTGGCAATACTACATGGGCAATACAGAACCTGTTCCCTTTGATGAGCGTGATGCTCGTCTTGCTGATCTAATCGCCGAGGCTGTTGAGAAATATTCAAAAACTGCAACTGTTAGCCATATACACATTCATCATGGTCATAAACTTAAATTTGAAACCCGCCAGAAAATTGCTGAAAGGGTGCAGCAAAACGTGCCCAATGTGAATGTATCTCTTCTCTATATTAACGATGACAATCCGATAAGGCTATTTAGTCAAGTGCGAGAAGATCAATCGCAAGTCGAAAGAGGAACTTTTGTCAGGGTTGGAGATAGTTTTAAATTCTTTCTCGCAACAACAGGTAAATCCGAGCTGCAAAGTCTCCATAAAGGAACACCTGTCATTATGCAAGCTAACCTTTCATATTTTGGTACAAATCGCCCAAAGGACATGGCAATGTACGCTCAACACGTACTTAGCTTGACTCGTCTTAACTGGGCATCCTCCCGTTCATACTCATCTCAACCCATAACACTTCTGTACTCAAGCAAAGTAGCACGTTATATGAATATTTTTATTCAAGCCTATGGTTCATTCTCGCTTCATCCGAGCTTGGTTAGTACCCCATGGTTCCTTTAGATTTATTACCATATGCACTTGCTGATATGATCGCATATCCGACCCTGCATCCCTGCCTTCACCAGTTCCGTAGGAACTGATGCGATACGAAGTGTCGCATACCCCACCCTGACGCACGTCAGGGTGGCGAGCGTTAGGCTCGCTACCCGCGCAATTTGCTGCCAGTGGTTTTTTGGGTTGCACCATACTGGTGCGCCTAGCAGCAAATTGTGCGCGGTTAGGCACGCTGCGCGTGCTGGGCGACGGATGTCGCCCTCTTGAGATGCGGTGCTTCTCTGGTGTGGTGTTCTTTGGGTGATGTGGTGCTTCCGTGGTGGTTGAACCAAATTTAACCTATTGGGGCGGTTTAATCGGTTCAACCTGGTTTATCTCATGTGGTGCTGAGATGGTGCTGTCAAAAGAGGGTTAACTGCTGTAGCGGCTGAAGATGGAGCGTGGTGCTGGGCTGGTGCCGTTGGTTTTTCCTTGCCTTCACTGCCTCAAGTGCGGACCGCATTTCAGGTGGCAGTAGTGATGGCATCACATCGCCCAGCCATTGCGAATGCTGGAAACTAAAGCCTGTGTCGATTTCCATCTGAACCAAGCGGCGGTACAAGTCGGGATTATGAATCGCTCCCACACGCAAATCGTTCCGAGATGCTAGGACGCAGCATCCGCAGGATAATCTGGTGGAGCCAAGCGGATAACTCAAATGCCACAAAAATCCCGCGTCGTGGATATAAGAAAAAACATCCCCCTGCCCTGCTTGAAGGAAACCCCGAACCTGTTGTTGCAGTGCATTTAGTTGATGTAACTCTACACCCAGCACCTGCCACACCTCACGCAGCGAAAAATTCAAAATGGGATGCCACGTCAAGCCCGTGCGAGTTTTGGTGGTGATTTTCGGACGTGGAACGCAAGCGGTCTTCTTGGCACGGCTGTTGCTCTCCTCAGCACGGATGCCTACTGCATGAATGACTGTCCCAGACACTCGCCATTGGCGGCTCCATGAATCGAGAGGGGCTACCTTAACCTCACTGGTACAGAAACGGTTGCGGGCATCGGGCCACATCGGGGTACTGGTTTTGCCAACGGATTGGAGGTAGTCATAGCGTTGTTGGATACGCTGGATGAGGTCGCCTTGCTCGCGGCGGACGATGTGCAATGCGATACCTAATCGGTTGGTGATGTCGCGCAGGTGTGGCTCGGTCTGCCGCCATTCCATTCCGGTATCCGCATGGAGGGCAACCATCTCGGCTTCAGGATAGCGCGTGCGAAGCAGCGACGAGAGCGTAATCAGCAGTGCCGATGAATCTTTACCCCCGCTGACCCCGATAGCCACACTTGCCCCTTGATGGAGTGCGGTATTAATTTCAGGCGGGATCAAAAGGCGATCCAGAAAGGGCTGCAAACGTTGCTGGTCAATGACTTCTTCAAATGATAAGAAAGCGAACATGGGAACACCCCCAAAAAAGGCTCGCCGAAGCGAGCCAGAATGCGGTACGGATGGTTTAGACGGTTTCGATGTCCACTCCCCAAATCGCAATGGTGTAATTCGCAAAGTCGGGGTTGGCTTGGATGATGCGTTCATAGCACCAATCAGGATCAGGCTTGATGGACACATCAATGTCGGTCAGTTCAAGCTCTTTCTTCCAGACCAGTGCTTCCGTGGGTTGGATGGCATCCAACGGGCGTTCATTGGCGACCACCAAGTAGGTAATCAAAACGGTATTCATGGGTGTTTCCTTTCATGATTTACGGGGTCTTACGATGGGAAAAGCGGCTGGCAGCCTTGCAGCGGAACTCAGGAATCAAAAAGGGGCAACCACCGAAGTGACTGCCCTGCGGGGTGTGGGATGGTGCGCTTAGAAGGGGATGTCTTCGCGCTCTTCGGCGGCGGGTGCTTCGTTGGGATTGCGCTTGGTGATGATGTAGTCCACCCGACGGGCGCTGACCTCCAACTGACCGCGAATGCTCCCGTCTTGAGCGGCATAGGCATTGATGCGGAAGGACTCGCTATATACAGCCACGAGGTCGCCCTTACTCAGCCAGGTGTTGGCGGCTTCTGCCTGCTTGTCGCCCCAGATTGCCACGCGCACCCACTCGGTACGTTTGTTGTCGCCGTAGCCCTGTTCGACTGCCAGGCTGAGGTTGGTCACGGCTTGACCGTCTTTGGTGTAGCGCAGTTCTGGTTCGTTGCCCAAGCGCCCGCGAATGAGGATGGTTGCCGCTGTACTTGCCATGATCTTGATCTCCTGTAAATCTGATGCCCGTCTGGGCGATTTCGTTGCACGCTGACCGCCGTGCGCGGACACGCCGCATTCGTCACCTGCAGGGCGCGGATTTTTCTGGTGAACGCAGTGGC
>JAIUYC010000649.1 GCA_020216575.1 Coleofasciculus sp. S288
AACACGACTATCCCCACCAAGAAGTCGGAAACCTTCTCCACGGCGGTAGATGGTCAGACAAACGTCGAAATCCACGTTCTCCAAGGTGAACGCGAGATGTCAAACGACAATAAGAGTCTGGGTACGTTCCGCTTAGATGGTATCCCACCTGCTCCTCGTGGCGTTCCTCAAATTGAAGTGACCTTTGATATCGACGCTAACGGTATCCTCAACGTCACAGCGAAGGACAAAGGCACCGGTAAAGAGCAATCCATCAGCATCACCGGCGCTTCCACCCTACCGAAAGATGAAGTGGAGCGCATGGTCAAGGAAGCAGAAAGCAATGCCTCTACCGATAAGGAGCGTCGTGAGAAAATCGATCGCAAGAACCAAGCTGACTCCCTGGCTTACCAGGCTGAGAAACAGCTCAGCGAACTGGGTGACAAAGTCCCTGCGGCTGACAAAACTAAGGTAGAAGGGCTGATCAAAGACCTGCGAGAGGCGATTTCCCAGGAAGACGACGAGCGGATTAAGACGCTGACGACCGAGTTGCAACAAGCTCTCTACAGCATCAGCACCAACCTGTATCAACAAGCTGGTGGTGGCACAGAGGGTGGCGATGGTGGTCCCACTCCCGGCGCAGATGCTTCTGGAGCTCCCTCTGGCGGTTCCGGCGATGATGTGATTGATGCTGAGTTCTCAGAAAGTAAATAGGTTTTAGGGATTAGAGGGGCGAACGAGCGACTCCCTCATTCCCTGATATCGACAATTTAACTTGAAAAAGGGTTGATAAGTGTTGCTACTTATCAACCCTTTGTCGTTAAGTTGCTCCTTGTCAGGGAACAACTCCCAAATTCTGAAGTCCCTAGCTTTATAGATGAGCGCATGATCTTAAAAAGTCGCGTTAGTGCTGGAAATAAGCACCAACAATTATGAAGCGAATAATCCTACTAGTTACTGCCATATTGTTTCCTTCTTTGTGGTTAACAACTCCAGTTAAGGCTGAAAATCAAGCTATCAACTTGACGGGGGCTAGTGGACTTCCTACCAATAACTTCACCTCTTTGAAGGCAGAGATATTGGGGAAACAACAAAGTACTCCAAGGCGCTTGAGACGGCTGCGTTTCAGGCTTCCAGATATCACCGCTGCCGGGAATCGAGAACCCTTGGCTTCGCGGGGTAGCTGTAGTGCAAACTCGAAATCTGTAACGGCTTTGATACCGCCAACGAACATTGGCTTTACTGTTGCAGCGCACCCGACATTCTTTTTTGATATTTCTCAAACTTCAGCGCGATCGGCAGAATTTGCTCTCTTCAACCAAGATGGTAAGGAAATTTACACAACAACGGTGGAACTTTCTAAGAGGTCTGGTGTAGTGAGCTTTAGCCTACCTCAGGAGGATGCAACTTCAGTATCTCTGGAAGTTGGTGAGCGTTATCAATGGTATTTTGCGCTGATTTGTAATCCTAACGATCGCTCTCAAGATATTGATGTCACTGGAGCGATTGAACGTAAGACGCCGAGAGCTGCTCTTGCCAATCAGTTACGGAGGGCAGCACCGCATGATCGCCCTGCTATTTATGCTCAAGAGGGTTTCTGGTTCGATACTATCAAAACGCTTGCTGACTTGCGTTCTGCCAATCCTAATGATTCAACCCTAACCCAAGAATGGGAAAATCTATTACGGTCAGTTGGTCTGGATAGAATTGCTCAAAACCGTGTACTGGGGAATCTAGCACCAAAGAACGAGTAATCAACTAGTACCGCTACCTTGGACGTCAAAAGTCACACTTCGACAAGACTTCGGCGTGAGGCTTCGACGGTGAGCGCTCAGCGTTCGACTGAGCGCTCACGCCGAAGTCCGAACCGCGCTCAGTCGAACGCTCAGTGACCTTAATATGGTGCGGTTTATGTTTGAGAACTGCGGGACTTGCGCAACTCTATCTGTCGTTGCCTTGCCTCCTGTTTCGCTCTTTTCTCCTCACTGAGGCGATCGCAACAGTAGGGACAGGAAATTCCGTCCTGATAGTGAGGGGAGATTTTATCCTCTTCAGCGATCGGATGTCCGCAACTGCGGCACATTTCATGAGTTCCTGCCTCCAATCCATGATCTACAGCAACCCGTTGATCGAAAACAAAACATTCCCCTTGCCACAGACTCTCTTGTTCGGGAACTTCCTCTAAATACTTAAGGATACCGCCTTTGAGGTGATAGACCTCTTGGAACCCCTGTGCCTTCATGAAGGATGTTGCTTTTTCACAGCGAATGCCGCCGGTGCAGAACATGGCAACCTTTTTATGTTGGGTGGGGTCGAGGTGGTTGCGAACGTAATCTGGAAATTGGCGGAATGAGGCAGTTTTTGGGTTTTGCGCTCCTTTAAAGGAACCAATACTGACCTCATAATCGTTGCGGGTATCAATAACGGTTACTTCTGGATCGGAAATCAGGGCATTCCACTCCTGGGGACTGACATAGGTGCCGACGCGATCGCTTGGATCAACTCCGGGTAATCCTAGAGTGACGATTTCTTTCTTCAACCGCACCTTTATGCGGTCAAAGGGTGGAGAATCGGCATAAGATTCTTTGTGTTCTAGGTCAACAAGGCGGGGATCGGAGCGCAAAACGGATAAAACTGAGTCGATTGCCTGACTCGAACCCGCGATTGTCCCATTAATCCCTTCTGCTGCTAGCAGAATTGTCCCTTTGACATCCTGTGCGTTGCAGTGTGTCAACAGAGGGACTCGTTTTTCGGCAAAGTCCGGCAACCTAACGAATTTATAGAACGTTGCAACAACTTGAGTCATTTCCCCCACTTGACTAATAGGTGCAGATAATGTACTACTTTGGTTTACACTAAGCTAACAGAGGAGGCTTTAGGATGACATGGGTCTAAATATTTTTTCCTTAGTCCCCTTACATAATTGAACTGTAGAAGCTACAATAACAAAAGTCACTTAATTTGTGACTCCTGTTATGGGGGTATAGCTCAGTTGGTAGAGCGCCTGCTTTGCAAGCAGGATGTCAGCGGTTCGAGTCCGCTTACCTCCACTAAAAATGTCGAATAACACTTTATCTGTCGTCGTTAACAGATTCATGTCGCTGTTAACACTTTGGTGTCGTCATTAACAAATTATTGTTATGCAATTCATCCCGATGGCTGATAACAAATTAATGTCGTCCAAATAGCTCCGAAACGAGTAGAACGATATGCTAACACTTAAAGTATGAACTCATCATAACTCGCACGACGACAATGATAAGTTACAATTTAGTGCTTGCCTGAACTTTGCGGTGCAAAGCAGGCGCTCCTTTCAACCTTCCCTAAAAATATTGTCAGTTCAGGACTTACGCAAATTTGCCGTTAGACTGCCAGCTTACCATACCTTGAATGTTCGCTGCTCCAAGTCTCTTCAGGGCTTTCAACCCACCGCCTTGGGGTGGGTTAATGAAACTAGGGATACTCGTCGCAAGCAATTGGAACACTCAAACCTTTCAACCCACCCTAGTGCGGGAGGGGTGATGAAACCCGCGTAGCGTTCAACCAACCGCTGCACTTTCAAAAACTTTCAACCCACCCTAGTGCGGGAGGGGTGATGAAACCGCGCCCGCTAAAACCCTTGTCTACACAAGCTGACAAATACATTTTTGACGGCTGATTTTAAATTGTTCATTTCAGCTCTTTCCCAAAGAGAAAGTTGACGGCTGTGAACGTCTAAAATCAAGACTGGACAAGAGTTTTGAACTACTGACGGCAACTCAGGGATTTTGCCCCCGCTTTGAGCCGTCAGAAAAATATTTAGGGAAGGCTCCCCCGAAGGGGACGAGTTCGGAGCCACCACTGCGGTAATCCACACCCTTGTTAACAAGGGCTAAGGCTTTGGGAACATTTACCTTCTCCCTCAGCCTCACCTCATTTTGCTGGGAGCGCACCTTTTCCGTATACTATATACTTCAGTATTCAGACACGGGGATTTCCCGACCTAT
>JAIUYC010000650.1 GCA_020216575.1 Coleofasciculus sp. S288
CAGGGGGCATTTTCCTTCGCTTTCTTGAACAAGTCGCGGACGCGGGATGCGCCGACGCCGACAAACATTTCGACAAATTCCGAGCCAGAGATGCTAAAGAAGGGGACTCCTGCTTCACCTGCGATCGCTTTTGCTAACAGGGTTTTTCCAGTACCCGGAGGACCCACCAGCAGAACCCCTTTCGGGATTTTCGCTCCAACGGCGGTGAAGCGTTCCGGTTGTTTGAGGAAGGTGACGACTTCTTGCAGTTCTTCCTTCGCTTCTTCGATACCAGCGACATCATCAAACATAATGCCGGTTTTCGCTTCCATCATGAACCGAGCGCGTGACTTGCCAAAGTTCATCGCTTGACCGGGACCGCCTGTAATATTGCTAGAACGGCGGAAGAGGAAGAACAGTCCAGCAATCAAGAGAATGGGAAAAATTAAATTCCCCAGCAATCCCCAAATTGCGCCATCATTCCGAGCCGGATGGGCTTCTAGAGCAATATCAGACTCTCTCAGCTTGGCAATCAACTCCGGGGCGCTCATCGGCAAATCCACTCGCAGCCGCTGGATTCGGTTATCGAGTTCTGGATCGATCGCTTCAACAATTGCCGTCCGACCAGCATCATAGAGGTCAACACTGGTTACTCGACCGGCATCCAGGTATTCCAGGAATCGACCATAGGTCATGCGAGTACTGGCAGTGTTCCTACCTATATCACCGGCGGCAGGAGAAAATGCCCCTTGCCATAGGAAAAATCCGATGACAAGAGCTGGTAGTGTCCAAAGTAATATTATTCTCCAAGAAATTTTCATCTTTTATCAGCCTCTAGATACTGGTCATAATGCTGGGATTATCCTGTAGCAGCATCAGGGCAAATCCAATCCAGCTAAAAAAATCGAATCAACGGGCAACTTCACCCATACTACCTGTCCCCCCTTTTATCAAAAGTTTGGGATTTTTGGCTTCACAAAGGCAAAGACAATCACTTGTAATATTGTCTTAACCAAATTTAACATAATTATCATGAAAGGGACTGGGAGCTAGGAACCAGAGACGAGAGATAAACAAGATGACGCAAAGACGCGGAGAGCTTTTTTTGGAGACTTCCCCATGTCTCCGTGTCTCCGTGTCTCCGTGTCTCCGTGTCTCCGTGTCTCTGTGTCCCCGTGTCCTCTTCCTCCGCATCTCTTCCGTGAATCCTCCTGTCTTTCAGTGGATTCTCTAGCCCCTAGTCTTTAGCCCCTTGAAAAATCATTAACGCGCCTGCTCTCCTGGCTTTAACCTCGGAGATGCAGACGCGCTAGTTAGATTTCACAATTAGGGGTTGCGAACGAGGTTGAGACCTACAGGCAATTAGTAGGTTTCAACGTGCCACCGACCTTCCCTCTTCATTTGTTTCTGGTACTGAGACCAACTAGCTCCCTGTTTCTCAGCTTGAGCAGAGAGAGCTGCATCGATGCCGTCTTCCATACCCTTGAGACCACAGATGTAGGTGTGGGTATTGGGTTTCTGCATCAGATTCCAGAGTTCTTCTGCATGCTCAGCGACGCGGTGCTGAATATACATTCTGCCACCTTCGGGGTTCTTCTGTTCGCGGCTGATGGCGTAGGTGAGGCGGAAGTTATTGGGGAACTTCTCTTGTAACTCCTCAAGCTGTTCCTTGTACAGGATGTTAGCTGTGTAGGGAATGCCAAAAATCAGCCACGCAAAGCCCTTAAACTTGTAGTCTTCGTGCTGCTCCTTGAACATCCGCCACAGGTAGGCGCGGAACGGCGCAATTCCGGTTCCGGTTGCCATCATGATGACTGTGGATTCTTCATCATCGGGTAACAACATTTCCTTACCCACCGGACCCGTGATTTTCACATCCGAGTCAACGGGAAGGTTGCACAAGTAGGTCGAGCAGACGCCGTAAACGGTTTCACCAGTTTCGGGGTGCTTGTATTCCAGTTGCCGGACACACAAAGAAACCGTTTTGTCATCGAGTTTGTCACCGTGGCGGGTAGATGCAATTGAGTAGAGCCTAAGTTTATGTGGCTTACCCTTGTCATCTGTCCCCGGTGGGATGATACCAATACTCTGTCCTTCCAAATATCGCAGATCGCTGTCAGAGGTATCGAAGGTAATGTGACGAACGGTACCAATCCCCCCTTCTGCGACTAGCTCATAGTTTTCAATACATTTACCTATTAAGGGAGCATTGGGACGGTAGATATTGACGGGAATGTCAGTTTTCGCGTGTGCTTGAGTCATAGGCTTGCTTTTGTTTTCTGACGGCGTTTGCTGGGGTGCAGCCGCTGGTTCAGCCTTTGCTTGGGTTTTTAACGTGGCTTTGCCATTCGCTCCATTATTAGCCGTTAAAGGCTGAATGCTGACGATTTTGCCACCCATGCGATTAATTCGCTGCATTTCCTGATTCATGCGGCTGTAGGACACTGTGATAAACACACTGCCACTTTGACGAATGGGATAGTCCAGTTTGTCAGTTGTTTCGTTTTGACGTAGACCCACCACTTCGTAGACAAACATGCGACTTCCGAATTCAGTGGTGTTAGAGGAATTAGCAGCCGCGCTGGGACTGTACATTGCTTCAATATCTCCAATCCAAACTTCAAAATGTTGCTAAAACGCGCCCCTCGCTCCCCAAACCGACGCTTTTGCCGGATGGGGATTAAATCAACTAAGTCGAAGAAAGCACTCTTAGCGTAACATTGTAAAGCTATGCACAGGTTTGTCTCACAGTTGTCAGGGAAAGCCAACTGTAAATTCCTCTATTTGCAGGTTACTTGGTCATTTACTCAAAAACTGTTAAGAGTGAGCTATTTTCCTGCTTTTCTGAACCCAAAGGCACACTGACTCTAGCATAAAGACACAGGCAAGACGAGGTTGCTTATATTAAGCCTTGTATAGGCACTCTCATTTTGGTAAGATCCACTTTAAGCAGCTAGTAGTAAATACTTATGCCCAACCTTGCTTGAGTCGTCCTGAGGGACAGTCCTCATGCATATCATGCCTTCGTGATGTGTTATGAAGCCCCTCTATTAAAAGATGGATTGACCCCAGGCTTGGAATCAGGCTTGCTGAAAACTCTTTTGAGAATTGTGTTTTGCGTTAGAGGGGAGATATGACCACTCAGCTGGATCGCGTGGTAGTAATTGGTGTTGCTGGAGATTCTGGATGCGGTAAGTCAACTTTTTTGCGCCGCCTGATAGACCTGTTTGGCGCGGAGTTCATGACCGTTATTTGTTTGGATGACTATCATAGTCTGGATCGAAAACAGCGTAAAGAAGTAGGAGTTACCGCTCTCAATCCCAAGGCGAACAACTTTGACCTGATGTACGAGCAAATCAAAGCGCTCAAGAACGGTCAAGCTATCGACAAGCCGATTTATAACCATGAAACTGGCATGATCGATCCACCAGAGCGGGTTGAGCCCAATAAGATTATCGTGATTGAGGGGCTTCACCCCCTCTACGATGAACGGGTGCGATCGCTACTTGACTTCAGCGTTTACCTTGACATCAGTGATGAGGTCAAGATTAACTGGAAAATTCAGCGTGATATGGCAGAACGGGGGCATACCTATGAAGATGTCCTTGCGTCCATTAACGCTAGACGCCCCGACTTTACCGCCTATATTGAGCCGCAGAAAGAATTCGCTGATGTCGTCATCCAAATCTTGCCGACGCAGCTCCTCAAAGAAGATAAGGAGAATAAGATTCTGCGCGTTCGCCTGGTTCAGAAGGACGGTGTGGAAGGCTTCGAGCCTGTGTACCTGTTTGATGAAGGGTCAACAATTGACTGGAGACCTTGTGGGCGCAAGCTCACCTGCGCTTACCCTGGCATCAAGCTGTTCTACGGGCCAGATACTTACTACGGACATGATGTTTCTGTCCTAGAAGTAGACGGTCAGTTCGACAATCTAGAGGAGATGATTTACATCGAAAGTCACCTCAGCAATACGTCCACCAAATA
>JAIUYC010000651.1 GCA_020216575.1 Coleofasciculus sp. S288
CCTTTTCTTGACAGAAGTCAATCATTTCACTGCGACCGGGGAAACGTGCTAGAAATTCCTCATCCCGCCAGGGAGCATACACCTCAAACTCTGGAGCGAGCATATTGGTAATGAGTTGAAAACGGACTTGGTCGTTACCCCGTCCTGTTGCGCCATGACTGAAGATAGTGAGATCCCTTTTTTTCATCTCCTCGACCATGGCTTTCGTAAGGACACACCTAGCAATTCCTGTTGTATTCCAGTAGCGTCCCTCGTAGCAGGCTTGTGATTGAATCACGCTCAGACCCGCTTCCGCTATGCCTTCTCGTACAGGTAATAAGACAAAATCCTCTGCTCCAGCCAAAAGCATTCGCTGACGGATTGCTTCTGTATCGTCTTCGTCAGGTTGCCCTAGGTCGGCTGTAAAACACACAACCCGTACTCCCCGCTCTGTAAGCCAACGGGTTATCGTGCAGCTATCAAGACCGCCCGATCCCGCAAATGCAATTGTTTTTCCTTTCAAATCTTGAGCTTTCATTCCCGATTGTCCTCTCAAGTCCTATGTTTGAGATAGGGGATACAGACAGAGGTATCTCCTCGGTCTGAGATATGCCAGCACAACTTTTTCAGCACGACCCTTTAAGTTGTCACCCTGAAAATGACTGAAGCAAATATTCTATCCGGTTGCACGTCCATTAAATGAGTTCATGCAAACAAACTGCCAATTTTAAAGCGCCGGCTCAGACTCGCCGACGCTCGTAAGGGGGATTTACTTTTCAAAGGTCGTAGGCGTTAGGTGCGCCGTGCTAAGTCGTAGTTCCCTACTCCTTACGACCTGCTACCTACTACCGGGTGTGGTCATAAGTAGTTGGTTGAGACTGACACGGGGACGCGGAGAAATTGTCTGCACATCACCAACTGGTTTTGACCGCACCCCCTACGACCTAACTCTGTTTTACTGCGGACAATTTTCGAGGCTCTTGCGACGGGTTCTGCGGTTAAGGAAAAGCTCCTTGGCATACATTCTGGCAAAGACTTGAACTAGACCAACCAAGAGAATTTCAACAAAAACTTGCAGCCATAAAGGAGCCAAGCTCAAACCCCAAACCACCAAAATCAACCCCGTTAGGATCAGGGCAATTCCATGGACTTGCTCGCAGGCTTTCATCCCTGCCCAAACAGCCCACAGACCTGTTCCTAATAGAAGAATGTTCATCAGAATCATGCTTGTTCTCCTCTTGTTGTAGGGTTTCCATCAGTAATCGCGATCGCCGTGATTATCGACACTTATCTATTTGTCTAAATCGAGGGCGGACGAAGTATGGTTCTGACTTTTGGCTTGGGGACTGAGCGAAGACGCTCTATCGAGCGATCGCTTCAGGTTTGGCGGCTTGCAGTTGTTTGCCGATTGTACGCCTCTGCAACTGTGCAATATACTCCCCAAGCACCTCCGGACAGAATTGGTAATAACAATGCTGCCCCTCTCGACGCACAACGATTAGGTCAGCGTTTGCCAACTCCTTGATGTGATGAGAGACGGTTGCTTGGCAGATGGGAAACTGTTCTACCAGAGCTGAACATGCTAACTCATCAGCTGCTGCGATCGCTTCTAAAATTTCAAAGCGTCGTGGGTCAGCCAAGGCTTTGGTGATACGAGAAAACTGGGTGAGTGTCATCATTTTCCTTCTTTTGACGAAGGGCTACGTTCTGCTTTGCTAGTTTGTAGCTTAACTTGAACGCAGCAATTCCTCGAAGCGCTTGCACGGTAAAAACCAATATAGAAGTACGCTTCTGAGTTGGTGTTAAGCGCCTATCCTATGATATATATCACCAGATATATACTAATGTAGAGCGTTACTAGCCGTCAAGCTAGCCAGCATTAGAGATTAGAATGCTCAACCGACGAAAGTGTTGATGCTTGGCGCTCTCGTTTCAGAGCTAGACTTCTTCCCAGTTGCGAAAGGGTAAACACCAGCAACACTGCCACAAAACAGACAGCCACGACAGGAACTGCGATCGCCAATCCTGACAAAGTGACATTCTCCCACACTGAATCGAAGATTACAGTGTGGGCTTCCCAACCTCACGATTGAGATTTCCTGGTTCTTCCCTTTCGGGATTTCGACACTTGCCTAGATTGAGTTGCCTCAACCCCCGGTAGATCGTCTGCACAGGCAGTTTCCATTCCCGTCTGTCCAACGGTACTGATTAACTTAATTCCTCGGTTCCTGATGTTTTGCCCTGCTGCCACATCTCTATCGGTTTTATACCCACAGTGAGGACAGGCATGAACTCTAACCTTCAGGTCTTTTTTAACTTCACCATTGCACTCAGGACACTCTTGAGAAGTCCCCCTCGCGTCAACTTCAGCGAAGAACTTTCCACGTTTCCAGCAGACATACTTGACAATGCTTCTGAACTGTCCGAAAGCGGCATCAAGTATATGTTTACCAAACATCCCCTTGGCACTGGTGCGGTAATCCAAGTCTTCCATGAATACCATATCGCCAGCGTCACAAAGGGCATGAGCTTGTTTGTAGTGGAAGTCCTTCCTCGTGTTGTCGATTTGGTGATGAAGCCCTTGCACCTTAATGCGTTGTTTCTCGTAGTTTTTAGACCGCTTCTTTTTCCTAGAGAGTCGGCGTTGCAGCGATTTCAGCTTGCCTTGCAGTTCTTTAAAAAACTTCGGCGGTCTTACAAGAACACCATCACTGGTTGCCAAAAACTTCTCCAGACCTACGTCAACCCCGATAGGATGACCGTGCGGCATCGGGTTAGGAACGCTGACATCACATTGCAAGGAGATAGAGGCGTACCATTTATCAGCTTTCCTCAAGATTCGCACCTGTTTAACCACAAATCCTGCGAGGATGGGTCGATGCAGGTTGATGGGAATTTCCCCAAGTTTGGGCAACTTGATATGCAGATTCGTTACTGGATTCTCCTTAAACTGAGGAAACAGCAACGACTTAAATTGCCCATACTTCTTAAATCTGGGCAAGCCAAATCCTCTCTCTTGAAAGTACTTCCAACCAACGTGCAACTGCCTAACGGTTTGCTGAAGAACCTGAGAAGGAACTTCACTCAATCTGGGAAATTCCTTCTTAGCTTTGGGCAAGTTGTTAAGTTGCTGAATTTCGTGGGGAAACTTGAGTTCGGGAGAGAGGATGTATTCTTTCTCAAGGGAACATCTATCTACCAAGCACTTTCTACTATCGCACCAATCTTTTATCTCCCGGAGTGCATAGTTGTAAGCGCCTCGGCAGATTTCCATCCACTCAATGAGTTGTTGTTCTTGAGTGGCATCAGGATAGATTCGATAGCGGTAGGTGATGGTCAACATTCCAGTATTATATAGCTAGTCTAAATCATTTGTAAAATAGTAATCCTTACTGGGCAAGCTTTTCAGCTCCATTTCTTTTCACGATTCATTTAGACTGACTATACTAGGTTTACTGACTATCGAGCAACCTTTAAATGTTAATTCACGCAAGCTGCACTCAAACCAATACCAATGCAAATACTTAATAGCGTATCCATGCTAATCTTTAAGACTGAAACCTATAGCTTCAGATTATAAAAGAAGCGTTCAATCTGCTTCCCTCTGATTGCATACGCCGACAGCGAACAGTACTCCGCCTTCAGCAGAAGGTAAGGCGGAGTAGTTCCTATCAAATACCTAAATGTTTGCTACAAATCAATCTCCGCGTCCCCGCGTCCCCGTGTCAATCATATTATCCCGCTTCCCTAATTAGATAACTTTCTGCCAACTCCGCAGGACTCATTAGCTCATACTGTTCAAAAGGTTGATGAATCCAGGGATTCTCAGGCAAGTAATCTACATAATAATCGGGAGCGATCACCGAGCAGGCTTTATACCAGAGAACGCCCGTGCGAATCTCCTCAATTTCATCACGATGATGACGCTTCAGCCAGTTGATTGACTCTTGAAGGCTGACACCCGAATCG
>JAIUYC010000652.1 GCA_020216575.1 Coleofasciculus sp. S288
TAGAAGTGAAGTTGAAAAAATTGTTGGTGCGCAAGCGTTCACCATTGATGACGAGCAGTTGTTCAGTGGTGAAGAAATTCTAGTTGTGAATGCTTCAGGAGTACCCTTTAGGGTTCCTACTGATGGAACCGAACTTCAAGTAACGGGTGAAGTCCGCGAGTTTGATATCACTACTATTGCTAGAGAGTTCAATTTAGACTTTGACCCAAACACGTATCTAGAGTACGAAGACAAACCTGTAATCATTGCCAAATCATTTGCTCTCGCACCCAAACCGGGTGAAATCACCCGAAACCCCGGTAAATTTTACAACCAGGTTATTGCTGTGGAGGCGGAAGTTGAAAAAACGTTCGGACCGATTACCTTTACCCTTGATGAGGATCGGCTGATTGGCGGTAGCGATTTATTGGTGTTGAAACCTCTCTCGTCACCCACGAGCGTCGAAGAGAACGAAAAGGTTGTTGTTATCGGAGTACTCCGCCCATTTGTTGTCTCTGAACTGGATAGGGAGTATGAGTTAACCAAGGATTTGAATCTGCAAAGAAGGCTCGACCTGGAACATAGGAACAAGCCTGTACTTCTTGCTAAAGATATCTTCCGAGTAGAATAGGCTGATAAGCACTTTAGAGAAATATCTACTTTTAGAGAGAGGGCATTACTCCTTTAATAATTCCATGGAGAGAAGCCATCACTTGAATTGGGCTTTAAGGTAACTCTAGATAGTCAAAGTAGATAACTAAAGTCGGGGCATCAAGCTGAACGGGTGAATGAATTACCGATAGGGTAACTCATGCTACAGCTCAGATGTCTCTAGTAATAAATTTGAGGGATTGAATAATGCTGAATAAGCATCATGATAACCGTGTGGGTGAGTACAGAAACGTTCGTATAGGTGCGATCGCTCTAGCATTGATGGCGATGCTTTTTCCTGCTTTCACTGCCAATAGGGTAGAGGCTGCTCCCCTTAGCGCTAATAAGCAGAACGTTACCCCTGAGGAAGTTACGGAAAATGTGAATGACCTGATTGGTGAGACGGTAACGGTGAGGGGCGAAGTTGGACAAGTCATTGATGACGTTACCTTTACGATTACTGACGATGAGTTTTTCGGCGGTGACGAAATTCTCGTTGTCAATGCCACGGGAAGACCCTTTTCTTTTCCCACTGACGACGCAGAAATTCAAGTGACAGGCGAGGTTCGCCAGTTTAAAGCGTTTGATTTTAACCGAGACTTTGGTTTGGACTTACAGCCAGATACGGAATACGAAGAAAGACCAACGATTGTTGCTCAATCAATGGCTTTAGCACCCGACCCCGGTGAAATCACTGCAAATCCCAGCCTCTACTACGGTCAACCGATTGCCTTAGAGGGTGAAGTCGAGGAGATTATGGGGGCTAATGCGTTTACGCTTGATGATGATGAACTGCTTGACGGTGGTAATTTATTGGTCTTGATTCCCAATCCACAACAAACCATCTCGGATGGTGAACGGGTTGTCGTGACGGGTCAAGTTCGTCCATTCGTTGCTGCCGAAATTGAGAGGGATTTTGATTTCACCTGGGATGCGGGTCTGCAAAGGCAGTTAGAAACAGAATACTCGAACAGACCCGTGTTTATCGCGGACAAGGTCTACACCTACACTTCAGACCAATAAACTACCCTGGCTTACTAAGGGTTGATGCTTCCTCTAAAGCAAAATCATGCAACAACAAAAAGCGATCGCATCCTCTAAAGTGAAGGAGCGATCGCTTTTTTCATTCTGCGGCAGATTTTGAAACCTAATCGCTCTATACACCGTGAGGAGGAAAACCGTCGCCTATAGTGGGTAGTGGCAAGTTAAGCGAGTAGGGGATTAATGGCTCAAACCGACTAGAGAAATCAATCTCAGGCTAATAGCAGCGTCAAGAGACTGATTTGTTTTTGCCAGAATCTTATTGGCAAGTTGGAGAATTAGGTCATGGCGATGAAGCTCTCGATCTGGAAGATTTTGACCACTGATATCCGAGAGTTGAACTGGGGGCAGTCGGTGGAAGTAACGAAAACGGGAGCTGAAGCCGCTAAAGCTGTATTCGATCTGGCAAAAGCCCTCAAGGAGCAAACACCCAATGCTCAAACCCTCAAGCCGTATGTAGAACAATTTTCGTCGCTGCTGGATGTACTCAATGCACCGTTGGCTCAAGTCGCTGGGGCAGTGATTCCCTTCGCTCCACTGGCGATTACCCTTCTAAAGCTGATTGCTGACGCGACGAAAAAAGAGCTGAGTCTGGAGCAGTGTATGGCATTAGTGAGCCAAGCTGCTTACCTGGAAAGCTTTCAGGTAATTCTCAAAGACGAGCCGCAATTAGTCGCGCAAATTGGTCAGTCTCCAGCGTCTAAAGCAATTGAGCGGGAAATTGAAGAATTAGGCAAACGGGAGTTTGATGAGCGAGACGCGAAAAAAGCCATCCTCTATTTCCACGAATCCCAACTGGCAGAAGCATTTAATGACGTTTTACGGCAACGGCTGCAACAGGCGGGATTGTCAGAGGCAGAGGCAAGAACGTTAACCGAACGGGTGGCACGGAAAACCAATGAGAATCTGATTCCTGCACTGGTAGAAGTTGGAGCATCGGTGGAGCGCTTGCTGAAATGGTATAGCGCGGGTGGGAAGGCGCAGCTAGAGAAGTACCTGAGTATTGAAGAGTATTTGGATACAGAAATTCGCCCCAAGCCCGATGAATACATCTTTGATGAAGAAGATGAAAAACAGATTACCTTTCGGGATTTGTACGTGCCGTTGCAGGTAAAGCTGCTCGATATCAAAGGTGAACCAATTCGAGACGCGGAGCTGGTTGATATTGAGGAATGGGTGAGGACAAAGCTGGATGATGCCCAAAGAGACAAGAATGTTTTATTTATTCAAGGGGAAGCAGGGCGCGGGAAGAGTGTGTTTTGCCGGATGTTTGCGGAACAGGTGCGGCAGGCGTTGCACCCCAGCTTTACCCCGATCGTGATTCGGTTACGGCATCTCAAGGTACTGGAGAATAGCCTCTCGGAAACATTGGAAAATTATCTAGATACTGTTGATTTTGTCCAATGCGATTCGGGTTGGCTCACTGATAAAAATACGCGCTTCTTATTTTTGCTGGATGGATTTGATGAGTTGTTGCTAGAGGGACGGGCTAGCGGGGGATTGCAGGAATTTTTACAGCAGGTAGAGCTGTTTGGGCAGAATAGTCACCATCGGTTTTTAGTGACGGGGCGTCCTTTGGCACTACAAGGAATCGAGCGATTGCTCTCGCAAACGAGACGCTTGGAGCGAGTCGAACTTCAGCCGATGGATAATTCGATGCGGCAAACTTGGCTGGACAAGTGGGCGGCAAAAGTGGGGACGCAGGAAGCGGAGAACTTTCAGCAGTTTTTGCAGGCTTGTCCAGCGGAAATTAAAGATAACTTGGCACGAGAACCCTTACTGCTTTATCTATTGGGACGAATGCACCGGGAGCAGCGTCTCAATGTTCAGATGTTTGCTGAGGCACAAGAGGAAATTAAGGCAAAAATCCGCATCTACGATGAGGCAGTGAAGTGGGTACTCGACAAGCAGCGTGAGGATGAAAACCTGCGTTTGGCGGGACTGGAGAGCGACGATTTGCGACGATTTATGACTGAAGCAGCGCTGTGTGTGGTGCAGTCGGGGAATGAATGCGCCAAAGTCGCGATGCTAGAAGCCCGACTGAAAGATAGTAACGACCCAATTGCTGCGTTAATTCAGAAAGCGAGACAGGATACCCCCCTGGAAACGGTGAAAGAAGAGAGGGTACTCAATAATCTATTGACGGCGTTCTACATCAAGCCCGCATCAGGGGATAAAGGCGGCTCGGTAGAGTTTACCCATAAGAGTTTTGGTGAGTTTTTGTTTGCAGAGCGATTGGTGGAAAGCTTCCTCGATTGGACGCGGAAGGTAA
>JAIUYC010000653.1 GCA_020216575.1 Coleofasciculus sp. S288
AACCGAGAGCACAACTGATTGCTAATCCTACCCGTCTCGTCATCGACTTGCCCGGTATTATCCTGGGAAAACCTAAAACGAGTAAAAGAGTGGGGTCAGTCATTCAAGAGGTTCGGGTCGCACAGTTTGACCCCCAAACCACCCGAATGGTCATTGAATTAGCACCCGGATACACATTAGACCCCACAAAAGTACAAATTCGAGCGGCATCCGCTACTCAATGGTCTATCGAGTTACCCAATCCAGAGCGATTGACAGCGAATAACTCCCTACCAACTGAACAAACAATTCCAGTACCGCCAGCCCCGCCGGAGCAGTTTGCGAACGCGATTCTGTTACGGGATGAAATGCCGGGACTTCAGCCTCAAATTCAAGCATTGATGGCGCAGTACAGATTTCTTCAAACAGGAATGTTTTTCCTGGATCTGGATAATGGCAGCTACTTGGATATTAATGGCGATCGCGTTTTTCCAGCAGCCAGCACCATCAAATTGCCAATCCTCATCGCCTTTTTCCAGGATTTAGACGCGGGGAAAGTCCGACTCGATGAAACCTTGGTCATGCGGCGCGACTTAGTCGCTCGCGGTTCTGGAAATATGCAATATCAACGTCCGGGGACTAAGTTTAGTGCCAGGGAAACCGTCACTAGGATGATCACCATCAGCGACAATACCGCCACAAACATGATTATCGACCGTTTGGGCGGAATCTCAAAGCTCAACCAGCGCTTTCGCAGTTGGGGACTGAAAGACACATCCATGCGCAATTTGCTCGGTGATTTTCAAGGAACCAATGTAACTAGTTCTAAAGACATGGTGCGGTTGCTGGCAATGGTCAACGATGGGCAGTTGCTGTCCCAATCCAGTCGAGAGCAAGCGTTAGAAATTTTGCGCAATACCGTCACCCGTACCCTACTTCCTGCCGGTTTAGGTTCAGGAGCTGACATTGCTCACAAAACAGGAGATATTGGATTTCTCATCGGGGATGTTGGACTGATTGAGATGCCGAATGGTAAGCGTTATTTGGCAGGAATTTACGTCCGACGCCCTTATAAAGATGTCAGGGGACGGAATTTTATCCGTCAAGTCTCCGCAACGGTCTATAATTACCTGGATCGGCAGGCTGCAAGTGCATCGGTTAGTTCTCCGAGACGCCGATAAGCGATCGCACCTTCCCCAATCCCTACAATCGATACTATGCTGACACCCCAGAGGCATCAACTTGTCACTGGGGGTCAAGATAATAAATTGTAAACTAGAGAGATATTGTAATGATTTAGTATTCTATACTGCGAAGATATTCCCTGGCTGCTGCTAATAGTTCTTGATAAGTCATTGTGTCTTTTGTATCAGGATAAACAGCATGTAAGAAGTCATGAAATCCTCTCCGTATATCCTTATCTTCTTTAGTCTTATCTCCGATACCACAAGCTTTCATAACTTTATCAAATAAGTCATTTCGGTATGACATTAGTACTTCATCCTCCCAATCGTTATTTGCTCTTTAAGAGTTGATTTATAAAGTTTGTACATTGTCTGCTGAACCATTCACTTCCTTCGATTTAAACTCGTAAAAACGTAGTGAAGCATCCCTAAACATAGTCAAACTCTAGGAATGACACGAGCGGCTTTATAAATGACATCAATGACATCTAAGCCGACTCGAACTTCAAAAACAGGTTCTCACAATGAGTAAATTCCATTTCGGAAACCAAGATGTTCCCAGAAACTTGGATTAACGTCATCGTGCAAATCAAGTATTTTTACGCCACTGGGAACTTCTTTCTTAAGACGCTCAAAAAGCTCCCGACTTATACCTTTGCCTCGATCTGATTGAGGAACCAATATATCTATAATTGTGACCCGATTGCTAGCTGTACGTCTGGCTGTGACGAAACTATTATCAGACTCAATTTTAATTTCATCACCTTGATTATTAAGGCTTTTCAGATATGCATTGATCTTAGTTGCCATTAGAAAATCCTTGTTAAGATTTCATAGTCCAGCATCTCAGATTTCTTCTTCTTCAACACCGCCGCCAAATGCTTTGTCGGACTCAATGTTATTTTTGATATTTTTACACTGTGTCCTAATTTCATCTTCCAACCATCCAAGAAGCCCTAGCTGATTGCCATCTGCCTTAGCGGTGATACCGATTATTAAGTCTGTGAGCGATAGACGTGATCGGTTGCAAAGATGTAGTAATTTTGCTGTATCAGATGAAGAAGGATCACCATCACCAATTAGTGAAAGATTCATAATTCTTTGCTTACGCGCAACTTGTTCTTCTTCAGAAGTTAAAGCGACCTTGACAATAGTTTCATAATAAGCTCCGCCAAAAAAACCTTTTTTCTCTTGGCGATCAAGTGATAGTTTCATATGTGACTCCCAATTAAAACCTTGCAAAAGACCGAATCATTGCCCAAACAAAAGTCAAGATACAAACTGGAGGGTAGCACCACCAAACAATTTCCCATTGGACTGGTGTTTTACCTTTAAACTTTAATATTAAGTGTGATAATCCTAGAAAGAATAAACCCATCAAACAAAGTCCAAATGCATAAAATAAGATGAACCCTAGTCCTCCCTCTGAACCAATAACCATGGCAAGTACTAATGATGAAGGATACCATCCAAGAAAATACTTTGGAGTGAAAATTCTACTTTCGAGCATAATTAGTGTTTAAATTGATTGGTCTGCTAATTTAGCAAACGAAAGCAAGGGAGTAAAGCAAAAAAAAACTTCTCCAAGAAAGTGTTTATAAAAATGATCAGGTGATTGTGAGTCGCAGCCACACAAGCTTTTGTCCGATTGCACGGACTGTCAGAGATGAAAATTTTTCTAATCCTTGCCTTGCGGGTTTTATCTGTATAGCTGCGATTTCTAATCGCTAGTTACGTTACTCCCCTGTTCCTAATACTTTGCCAGCAAGATTGCACATATAGTGCCATTTTCTCGCGTGTATCTGGACACAATCCTAGTTTAAGTTCGGAAATTGATAGGAATCCCCTGATAAACACCAGGATATACGTTAGGATTACATCAGTAATTTACATACTCGCAGCTATGGCAACTGACGAGCAATTTACCCAGGCAGCAAACCACTGGGACTTAGAAACCCTTTACGTAGATTTAGCTTCTGCTAAGGGAAAACGTCTGACACCTGTCGAGAAGCTACACCTGCGAGGGCTGCTTTGTGGTTACAGTCCAACTGAAATAGCAGAAAGACTGGGCAAAAATGCCAAGGGAGTTGAAACTGATTTGTGTGCCACTGTGTATAGGTACGTGAAAAACCTGGTAGACAAATGTGATGAAAAGATAGAAAATTGGAGAAATATTACTGAATGGCTTGAGGAAGCAGGATATAAAACTCAGCCACATTCTAAACTGCCAGCCAGCAATTCTTTACCTGAGAAATTTAATATAACTAATATAAGTTTTCAGAATAATCAAATAACTATTGATGTCTTCCTGCAAATAACTGTCCCCCTACCTTCAGAACTCCCAGCTCAAAGCCTAGACTTAGGTGAAAATGGTGTTGAGAACGGTACTGCACCAAGCTAAATTCAATTCTACAAGCGAGTAACTCAATGACAGAGTTCCAATTGCAAGGAATCAACCATATCGCTTTAGTTTGTAAGGATATGGCACGCACGGTGGACTTTTACACCAACACACTTGGCTTGAGGTTAACCAAGGGACTGAGTTTTAGTGCATCTGAGCTATTGCCTGAAAACTGCCCGAATGCTACACAGCTCACATGCACTAAGGGGCGATGGTTTGCCATTATCCCTGAAGAGTAACTTCGGCTAATTCTCAAGAAAGCGATCGCGAAAGTCAGATGCTAGAGTTTCACCAGCCGCTTCCACAATTTTGCCTACGATTGGATGAACGACAACACTAGTTACTGCTCCAGATAAGGTCGGCAGATTCTTAACAAAC
>JAIUYC010000654.1 GCA_020216575.1 Coleofasciculus sp. S288
GTCATCAAATTTTCTCGCTTCACTAGTAGGGGGATAGCGGTTTGCTCTGCGGGTGCAAAAAATTGTGTCACGCTAGAGATCAAAAATGTAATGACTAACAGGATGAAAAATTGCTTTGGCAAAAGGGGGAGTAAGAGAATCAGAACCGCACGAACCATGTCTGACCCAATCATGATGGGCTTTAGAGGAAAGCGATCCACAAAAATTCCCGCTACTGAACCGAACAGAATCGCGGGTAGTGTATAAGCGATCATTAAGGCAGATCGCATTGAGTTTTCAAACGCTGGCGGTGATTTGTAGCTTTCAAGTAGGGCAATTAGCAAAACAAAGAGGACTTTATCGGCTACTTGGGACAAAATTTGCCCAAACCACAGCAGCATAAAGGGTCGGTTCTTCAGCAGAGCACGGAATCCGCTCTCCAACGCTGGAGGCTGAGCTGGAAACATAGGAATTGTTCGTTTAACTCTTGATTTCTTCACTATTTTGTGCCTTTCAGGACAAGAGTGCCAGTTTAGCTAACGATGACCCTCTTGAATAGGGCAACATTTTTCGGTGTGAAGGTTCCGCTGGAAGGTCTGTACAATTCATAACTCTTCACGGCCTTGCCAAGCAAATACGTCACAACTTGGCGGTGCAGCAATTCTCTAGCCTAGGGGCGATTGGCTAAATTGTTAATTCTCGGGTAGCTACACACAAGCTTGCGCTCGTTTCGGATCATTGCTCTGCTGGGCTAATGCTTTACTTTACTAATGCGATCGCTCCCAGGCTCCCTCCTAAAGTAACAACTAATACGAACAAGCCAACTTATCTGAGCTAATGTATATCGGGGGACATATGGCAAGTGGCGTAAACATTTCTTAATATAAAGAAGTAAAGGGAGAGCAAAGACCTCTAATCGGGAGTTAATCCCCTGAAATCTCTATAACGGATCAGATATGTCAAGAAATACGGTTGAAGTCGCGAACAAGCAGCAAGTGTTAGAACGATCTGCTTTTTTAGAAAAGCTCAAAAATGCCTTTTGGCTTCTGGGGGTCTCCTCCTGGCTATTTGGAATCACCGATAGAAGTATTGCATCCTTCTCAGACGGCTACCTATCTGCTTTAGATATCGTTCAACTGGCAACCGCTTCCTTTTTCTTTGTAAGTTGGCTGTTTTTGAAGCCTACAAAGCTCGAAGACCAACCTGAATAACAGGTAGAATGGAGCGCTGAGAACTTATGTGAGGGGATACCTTATCTCCATAGATGAATCGTAGGGGCTTGCGGCTACCCCCTCACACTTCCCCGATTTTGGTCAACGGTTGACCTCGGAAGGTTAGCGCGGAAAGATGTCAACGTCCGAAGAAAAGCGGATGTCATTATCGTAGAAGTGCAGACGCCCAACCCCCAGATACAAACCGTAGGGTTTTTCCCCGGCTGGGAAAGCGGTGACACCAAAAAGATAGACTCCTCCAGTCCAAGGATTGCGGACCGGACGCAGCCCAATCGTCACTGTTTTTCCTGGCATCACGGGTGCCTCGAACGTGACTGAAATTGCCTTCGTCTGCTCGTCCTCTGTCACCTCGTTTAACGTTAACCTCTCACCTTTATTCCGAGGTGTCCCTTCAAAGGCGCGACTGTCTTCAAGCCGGAAATCGATGTCCTCAACTCCTTGACGCTGATTAATTGTCACTCGCTGAAGGGGTTCCCCAGCATCCTCTGGTAGCTCCAGTGTGAAATAGTATGTCGCGCCCCATACATTCGTCTCCTTATACGTGCTGGTTGCGTTAATCAAGCGAGGAGACTTTTCAAACGAGACTGTTCCATCGGCTAACTGAACAGCTGGACTTGAAGGAATCGCAACTCCGCCAAGGCTAAGTGTTAATGCCAGAGTTGCTTTGAGTATCGTTGAAACGCGCATTGGCTTAGACCGCGAAGTGAACGATTGGGAAAACAAACTTTGCCCCTAATTTAGTTCTAGACCAATAGATGGGTCTTGGTGTTCTAAACGAGGAGTGCAGCGTGACGGAAATAACGATCCAGTTGAAAAAGGCAGGATTTACGCAAAGAAAGTCACTAAACCACCAAGCGTAGGGACACGATATATCGTGTCCCTACAATATGTAGCGTCTGTGCGTAAGTCCTGAAAGGTTAAAAAGTTTACTGTACAAGCTTTCTTTCATAAAAACCTTCAGCCTTCTGCCTTCAGCCTCCTGCCTCCTTGCACTAGTCAATGAGTTGCCGCTTTAGCAAAATCGCTTATCAATTTTATTCTAGGCTTACTACTTCTTTACAATTCTTATGAATAAGAATGGATTGAAATTCTTCACCGAACCTTTAGATTAATTGCAGATTTAGTGAAAAAATACTTCACAGTTTTAGAGGAAACTATTCGTTAAGCTAGAAGTAAGACAGAACGTTAAAGGAGACGGTATGAACGCTGTTTTGGGAGTTGGAGCAAAGCAACCCCCATGGCGAACAATTGTCATGTTTGCTCTGGGATTTTGGTTGAGTAGTAGCCTGTTATTGGACTTGGTGATCATGCCTGGCCTATCGGCGACTGGCATGATGAGTCAACCCAGTTCTGCGACAGCTGGTTATTCCATTTTCTGGATTTTTAATCGGATCGAGTTGCTGTGCGGTGCTTTGGTGTTAGCTAGTCTTTTAGCCCTTCGCGGGACTTCAAATCTGTATCGTCAGGTTAGACGCTGGTCAGTTTTATTAGCTGTACTCCTGCTGGCAATTGCCATCATTTATACTTATATCATGACGCCGCAGATGAGTGCTTTGGCACTACAGCTAAATCTTTTGGAACCCGTGTCTGGAATGCCTGCGGGAATGTTTGAGATGCTGGAAGGGTACTGGGTGTTAGAAGCTATCAAGTTAGCAGTTGGCACCACAATCCTTGGCTGGTGCTACCGAGATACTCATAAGCTTGCCTAACGAGACAGGAATCGCATCCTGAAGAAGGCTCCTCACTTAGGTGAGGAGCTTTTTATTGGGTTGGTACTATTCCTCACTGTTCGCAGGGGAAGGCCACAATAGACGTACTGCTAACAGAGCAAAACCAATCGCCGCGATCGCTTTCAGTATCCGAGCAGGCAACAGGTGAGAAACTCCTTCTCCCGCGAGTACACCGATGAAGCTAGCCAAGATCAACGCTGTCACCGCGCCGAAAAATACAGCACGGGGAGACTTAAGACTACCTCCCAACGCGATCGCAGCGAGTTGACTTTTGTCTCCAATTTCTGCCAAAAATACTGTGATGAAACTCAGTCCGAGAAGTTGCCAGTCCATAGTTGAGAGGTGTTAGGTGTTAGGGGATAGGTGGTAAGGAACTGAGGGTGAATTTTAAATTGCCTAAAAATGCACGACATCCCACAGCAGCATGATGGAAATGCAGAGTAATAGCGCTCCTGCTGCTGTTTCCAGCGTTTTTGGAGAAAGCCGAGTGGCTAGCCAGCGCCCCAGCAGTACACCTATCAAGCTAGTTGCAATCAGTGCAACAGCAGCACCCGCAAAAACGATCCAGGGAGATTGAGATTCGGCGCTCATCAGCAGAGTGGCTAGCTGGGTTTTGTCCCCCATCTCTGCTAGAAAAATCGTTAAGAATGTTGAACTAAAGCACGCCCATGTTCCAAGGTTGGATGTCTGACACGGCTGAGGCTTTTCTGGACGAGTCGCTGATTTAGGTGCGGTAGCAGATCTAGAACGGCTAGAGCTGTTTTTTAAAGCTGGCTCAATCAAAGTTAGGGGTGCTGTCACAACAAGACCGATTAAAGGCAAAGAGGAGAGTTTCACGAGCAGCGAGTAATCCAGGTCAACTATTTTTCATATTTCATTCATTTTCTCAAAAGTTTACAAGAAATATCAACCTTAAGGTGAATGGCAATGACTTAAACTGCGATCGCAGTAAAATACACATCTAGTAAAGCTTCAACACTAGCTTCTGATAAATC
>JAIUYC010000655.1 GCA_020216575.1 Coleofasciculus sp. S288
TGTTGCCAGGGCTACTGTTTCCGTCTTAACGTCCTGGATTTGCTTATTAAGATTGGTAATTTTTTGCTGTTCGATTTTTAAGCGTTCCAGTTCACTGTTTAAGGCAATTTCTTCCTGCTCTTTCTGAGCAATTTGCTGTTGCAGGATTAACCACACCCCTCCTACTAATCCTGGTAAGAGCAAGCCTATTGCTAGTCCGGCATAGAGGGGGGTCATCACCGGCTTCGGCCGTTTACCGATCGCCACTCCTACGTCCTGTGGTCGGTACTCAGGACGATCTTTTAAAAAATTAATATCTAAGCTATACATGGCTTCAAACCTCCCGCAATCCTAATCCCAGTACAGTTCCTAATCCCGGTCGTTGCACTGGAGGAATTTCTTGATCCACTTCTAGGGACAGTGCTGCCACCGGATCGACTTGCGTGGTTGGCAAGCTTAACCGTTGGGTGAAAAATTCGTCCAGTTGCCCAATTCCACCACCCGGACCCGCTAGTAGTAGCTGAGCCACTTCCAGATTGTCGCTTTGATTCAGGTAAAAATCGATGGAACGGCGCAACTCATCAGCTAGCTCTCCTAAAACTCTCAGCAGGGCTGCCATGCCAGGATTAATGCCGGTGGCTCCAGTGCGTATCCCATCGGCTGGTGTATTGGGAATCGTCATGCCTTGCAGCAGTTCCGTGTTTCTGGACGTGGGTAAATTCATGGCTCGCGAGAGAGCGCTCTGAAGCTGATACGTTCCAATGGGAACCGTGCGGGAGAATTGAGGAACACCTTCGACGATGATCGCAATCTCGGTGCTATCAAATTCAATATCTACTAGCACGGCTGCTTCTTGAGGAGTAAATTGCCTCAATTGTTCTCGCATTGTACGAATCAGGGCAAAGCTGTTAATCTCCAGCACGTCCAATTGCAACCCTGCCTGCTGGAAGGTTTCGAGATAGGTATCAGTGACTTCTCGTTTCGTAGCGACTAGCAGGACTTGCACTTTTTCAATCCCATCTTCATCCGTGAAGAAGCCCAGCTTCTGGTAATCCAAATCGACTTCTTCACGGGGATAGGGTAAATACAAACCCGCTTCATGGTTGAGTACCATATCTCGTAGTTCTTGGTCGTCTAGCTCGGCGGGAATGGGAATGATTCGGATAACGGCTTCCCGCATTGGAACGGCAGTGGCAACATGCTCGGCTTTAATTTTACTCTCCGCCAGAGCCGCCCTGATTAGCTCTGCTAAAGCGGGTACGTCACCAATCTTCCCATCTTGAAAGATGCCTTCTGGTACTTCTTGAGAATACAGAGTGACGACTTTGAAGCCCTGGCCTTGCTTGCGTAGTTGCGCAATATTAATTCGTTCCGGAGCCAATTCTATCCCGACGCCTTTCTTGCTTTTGGAAAGTAGACCCTTAAAACGGTTAAACATATCTTGGTTGGGCGGGAGTGAGAATTAAGATTAACTAGTGTAAAGCTCTTGGAGATTGAATCTAAACAAGATCGATACAGATGCATAGTAGCCAATCTAGCTCAGAATCACCACGATTGAGCGATATTAGCTGTCAGTTACCCCACGATAAAAGTCGGGGGCTTGCCCTCGGATCGCTCTAGGGCTTCAGAGCCTACTGACGGAGACTCCCCGTTGTGCGATCGCGTTTCGCGCTGCTGCCTGTAGAGGCAGATCGCAGAACGATATAGCGGTTTCTGATGTTGATCGCCGCATTCTTATCCGCATGGTTTTGGTGTCCATAGTGAGGACATTCAAACTGATGACGGTTCCTCATCCCGCGCAACCCGCACTTGGAGCAATGCTGACTAGTGTACCGAGGATTGACGGACTTGATCGCCATGTCTGGCTCTTGTGCTTTTCTGGTAACACCCTGACGAATTAAATCATGCTGCCACTGAGACAGGCGATGCTGCACGCCTCTGGCTACCCGTAGCTTCTTAGACACTTTAGGCATCTTTAAGTCTTCAAACACCAGGACAGAGTTAGGTTTTACCCAATCTACTCGTTGTTTGGCAACCTGTTGGCAGAAGGTGCGAGTGCGATCGCGTTGCTGGCAACTAAGCCGTTTGAGAAGGCTGCGACCTCCAACCGTCCAAATTGATAGTGTACCATCTGCCCGAAAGCCTGCATCTCTTGATGGAAATTTAGAAGCAAAGAGAGAAGGTGGCTCTAAATACCCTTTTCCTCTTCGCCCTCAATTGTTAGATAACTCGTTGTCCTTCTGGAGTAGGATGATTATCTGCGATCGCTATGCATCCGGATTGGAAGATGAACAGAATCAGAACTTGGAAACGTCTTGGTATTTTTGCCTTGTTGGGGTTGTTACTTAGCTGGGTTATTAGTTGTCGTCCCAGTCCAACACCATCCGCTAGTCCAGAAATTGAGTTTTGGACGATGCAGCTACAGCCCCAATTTAACGACTACTTCAACAATCTGATTTCTACCTTTGAATCAGAAAACCCTGGCGTCAAGGTGCGTTGGGTAGATGTGCCTTGGTCGGCGATGGAGAGCAAAATTTTAACAGCCGTTTCCGCAAAGACTGCGCCAGATGTTGTGAATCTCAATCCTAACTTTGCCTCGCAACTCGCAACTCGCAATGCCTGGATGGAGTTAGACGCCAAAGTTTCCGAACCAGACCGAAAGCAATATTTGCCGAAAATCTGGAAAGCAAGCACCCTCAATGAAAAAAGTTTTGGCATTCCTTGGTATCTCACAACTCGCGTTACGATTTACAACCAGGATTTGTTGAAACAGGCTGGAGTCAGCAAGCCACCTGCCACTTATGAAGAGCTAGCACAAGTTGCCCAACAAGTCAAGGATAAGACGGGCAAGTATGCTTTCTTTGTAACCTTTGTGCCTGAGGATTCGGGTGAAGTATTGGAATCCTTTGTGCAGATGGGGGTGTCGTTGGTGGATAATCAAGGGAACGCAGCGTTTAACACGCCTGAAGGAATTGCCGCATTTAAGTATTGGGTAGACCTCTATAAAAAAGGACTGCTGCCTAGGGAAGTCCTCACTCAAGGACACCGGAATGCGATCGAACTTTACCAGGCAGGTGAGACGGCATTGCTAGCGTCTGGTGCCGAGTTTCTCAAGACAATTGAAACGAACGCACCCGCCATTGCCAAAGTTTCGGCAGCAGCACCGCAGATTACGGGTGAAACGGGTAAAAAGAATGTGGCGGTAATGAATTTGGTAATTCCCCGCGATACCCCTAAGCCGGATGAAGCATTCAAGTTTGCCCTGTTTGTCACCAATACTGAAAATCAGTTGGCGTTTGCCAAGGCAGCGAATGTTTTGCCGTCTACGGTTGAGGCGGTGGAAGCATACAAAAAAGAGTTGTCGAGTAATACGAATGCTTCACCTGTAGAGCAAGCACGGAATGTCAGTGCTAGCCAGTTGCAAGATGCAGAGGTGTTAGTTCCCGCGATGAAAGACCTGAACAAGTTGCAAAAGGCAATTTACGAGAATTTACAGGCGGCAATGTTGGAGGAAAAGACGGTGGAACAGGCAGTTGCTGATGCGGCTGATGAGTGGAATAGTAGCCGTTCTTGAGTAGAGGTAAATACACCACGCGATAGGGGTACGATATATCGTACCCTACAAATAACCGATTCTGTAATCAATTGAAAATTGCCAAGTTTGTAGATGCCATTCCTCCAGAAGTTAGCGAGACTATCCAACGAATCAATCAAGAGTTAGACCAAGCCTAAGAAGTAGCCGCAGAAGCTAAAAGGCTAATCGAGCAAAGATTACAGATTTTCAAAAACAACGAATTATTAACTTTCAGGACTTACGCAAATTTACCTTTGAACCACCATCTGTAGGGGCGAGGCATGCCTCGCCCCTACTCTGTGTAGCATCTGTGCGTAAGT